>JBEAVX010000888.1:0-5414 GCA_041160755.1 Pseudomonadota bacterium | reverse complement strand
GATCAAGACTGCGACGGCGTCGATTTCTGCGCCGCGGTCGCATGGGTCCAGGGCGGCCTCGGCTGCGCGGGCCTTCCTTCCCCCACGACGGGGCTCACCGCGCTGGCCTTGGCCGGAGCCGCCCTCCTCACCCGTCGGCGTCGCTAAAACGTCGCCATCGCTGATGCCTGAGGTCGAAACGTGCTGTCCCCCCTGCTGATCCTCGCCGCGGCGCTGAGCCCCGCCTTGGCCCAAGACGCCCCGGCCAACGCCTACAACGCCCACGGGTTCACCCTCGTCCCAGACGATGGTCACCCGATGGACTTGATGAGCACCTGGCGCCCCGAGGCGTACACGCCGCTCACCTTCGGCGCCCAGGCGGTGTTTGAGTACGCCGAGAAGCCCCTGGTGCTGCACCAGTACGTCGGTGAGGAGCGCACGATGGTGCCCCTCGTCGACAACCTCTTCGGCGCCAACCTCGGCGTGCAGTTCGGCGCGAACCCCCGCTTCGCCTTCACCGCCGCGATGCCCGTGTGGTTCACGTCCATCGGCCCCGAGGGGGTCGCGGGCGCCGCGCTGGGTGACCTGCGCATCTCCGCGCCCATCTCCGTGCTCGCCCCCGAGCCCGGCGTTCAGGGCTTCGGCTTCACGGTGATCCCCTTCTTGGACCTCCCGAGCGGCAACCTCGACCGCTTCTTGGGCGCCCCGGGCGTCGGCGGCGGCCTGCTCATGGCCTCGGGCGTCACCACGACCAACTTTCACCTCACGGGCAACCTCGGCTTCGAGGGCACCCAGCGTGTGGAGTACTACAACCTCACCGGCGGCTCCCGCTTCATCGCGGCGGTCGGCGGCGCCTACATGATCAACGACGAGTACGCCGCCCGCATGGAGGTCAACCTCCGGCCGACGCTGTTCGGCAACGACGTGCGCTTCACCGAGACGCCCGGCGAGACCATCCTCAGCGGCCGCGGCAGCTACTCCAACGGCCTGTACTGGACGGGCGGCGTCGCCTTGCCCTACACCCGCGGCGCCACGGCCGCGCAGTACCGCGTCTTCGCCGGCATCGGCTACCACGCGGGCCCGCCGCCCGAGAAAGACACCGACCTGGACGGCCTCGTAGACGTCATCGACCTCTGCCCCTTGGGCCCTGAAGACTTCAACGGCTACAAAGACGACGACGGCTGCCCCGACGTGATGTCCACCCTCGTCGTCACCGTCGAGGATCCCGAAGGCAACCGCCTCAGCTCGGCCACGGTCGAGGTGGACGGCGAGACCTTCCCCGTCGATGGCAACGGGATGCTCACCTTAGAGGAGCTCATGCCGGGCACCTCGCCGGTGCTCACCGTCGGCGCGCCGTACATGATCAGCGAGACGGTGTCCGATCTCACCTTGGTCGAGGGCCTCAACGAGGTCACCGTCGCCTTGGAGTGGATGCCGGGCCGGGTGAAGGTCATCACCCGCAGCAACAAGGGCGCCATCGTCGACTCCGCCGTGCGGTTCGACGGGCCCAAGAACGTCTCGCCCCAGCAGCTTGGCGACGACGGCGAGGAGCTCTTTGAGCTGCCGCCGGGCCAGTGGCGCGCCATCGTCACCGCCGACTCCTTCGGCACCGAGCGCCGCGACTTCACGATCAACCCCGGCGAGACCTCCCTCATCGTCATCGAGATCCTGCTGAACCCGACGAAGGTCGAGTACACCGAGAAGGAGATCATCATCCTGGAGCAGGTGAACTTCGACTTCGACAAGGACACGATCAAGGCCGAGTCCTTGCCGCTGTTGGACGAGGTGGCCAACACCATCCTCTACCACCCCGAGATCCTGCTCATCGAGGTCCAAGGCCACACCGACAGCAAGGGCAACGACGCCTACAACCAGGATCTCTCCCAGCGCCGCGTGAACAGCGTGGTCAAGTACCTCGCCTCCAAGGGCGTAAACATCGAGATCCTCAAGCCTGTCGGCTATGGTGAGGCCAAGCCCATCGCCTCCAACTCCACCGCCGCAGGCCGCGCCAAGAACCGTCGCGTTCAGTTCGTCATCCTCGACACCGCCGGCTTGAAGGCCGCTCGTGAGGCTGAAGAGGCCGAGCGCGCGCGCCAGGCCGCCGAAGGTCAGCCCACCGACGCGCCGCCTCCGCCCACCAACGAAGGGGCCAGCCCATGATCGCCTCCGCCTCTCGCGCCTCTCTCCTCGCCCTGTTCTTCGCCCCGGCGCTGTTCGTCGTCGGCGGCTGCGGGGCCTTGCCCGAGCCCTGCGAGGGCCTCGACATTCCCCCCGACACCGACACGCCCTGTGGCCCCGAGCTCTGTGATGGGGTCGACAACGACTGTGACGGCGTCATCGACAACGGCTTCCCCGACCCCGACGGCGACGGCGTGGCCAACTGTGAGGCGGCGGAGGAGATCTGCGACGGCCTCGACAACAACGGCGACGGCCGCATCGACGAGGGCTTTGACGATCGTGACAACGACGGCATCGGCGACTGTGTAGACGGCGACTGTGAGGTCGACTCCGACCCCGGCGGCCCGCTCTCCGGGAGCGCCACCTGCGGCGGCGGCCCGATCACCCAGGACGCCGACTTCTGGAACCCCGAGGTGCGCGTCATGTTTGACCGCACCTACGATCCCTTCGACCCCACCGACTTCGTCATCGGCCTGCTCGCGCCCAGCCACACCGCGCCTTTGGCGGCGGCGCTGTACGACAACAACGGCGACGGCGCGGTCACCGTTGACGACAACCCCTACGCCTTCTTCTCTGGGCGCCTGCTCCTCGGCGGCGCGATCCCCGACCTCGTGCTGTTCATGGGCCTGACGAGAACCCCTTGGACAACCAAGAGTATGACGTCGAGAACCGCTACGACTACGGCGGGAACGCCGTCGCCGACGTGGACGGTGACGGCAGCTTAGAGTCGATCACCATCTCCCGCACCATCGTGCGCACCGGCGGCGGCGGCCAAGAGGAGTACTTCCACGTTCAGGTCGACCGCGCCACGGGCTTGGACGAGCCCCCCAACGCTGAAGAGACGGCGGCGGCGGTGGTGTGGCCCACCGAGGCCGAGCGGAAGGCGATGACCGAGAAGGGCCTGTTGGAGATCAGCAGCGGCACCCTCGTTCAGCCGATCGTGGCCGATCTCGACGGCAACGGCGTCGCGGAGATCATCGCGCACAATCTGGTGCTCAACGCGCTCACCGGCGAGACCTTGGCCACGCTGAGCTGGACGGCGGGCATCGACGTCACCATCCCGGCTGTGGGCGACATCGACCTCGACGGCTTCCAAGAGATCGTGATGGGTGACACGGTCTTCGCGTATGACGGCACCCCGCTCTGGGACACCGACGGCGCCATCGAGGCGTCTCGTGGCCAGTTCTCGGCGATCGTGCAGGCCGACGACGACCCCGAGGGTGAGGTGGCGATGATCGGCAACGGTCGCTACTCCCTGTTTGACACCGACGGCACGGCCTTGGCCGCGCGCAACTACGGCGGCGCGGTGATGGGCCCGCCCTGTGTGGCCGACTTTGACGGCGACGGCGACCCGGAGATGTCCTTCGCCGCGGGCTCGTTGTTCTACAACATCGAGCTGGACGGCACGGTGAACTGGACGGCGTCGGTGGCGGACTCCAGCGGCTTCGCGGCCTGCTCGGCGTTTGACTTCGACAACGACCAGACCTACGAGGTCATCTACGCCGACACCGAGACCTTGTGGATCTTCGACGGCGACACCGGCGCGGTGAACTACGAGAACGCCAACCACGCCTCCGACACTCAGTTTGAGTACCCGATCGTCGCGGACGTCACCGGCCCCGACGGCAACGGCCCCGACGGCTCCGCAGACATCTTGCTCGTGTCGAGCAACGACAACAACGCGACGGACTGGGCGGGCATGCGCGCCTTCTCGCACCCCAACAAGCTCTGGGCGCCGGGCGGGCCGTTCTGGCAGTCTCACGACTACGCCTCGTCCAACATCAACGCCGACAGCACGCTGCCGCTGCCTGAAGACTCCCACTACTGGACAGACACCGAGCTGTACCGTGGTCGCCCGGGCCTCCCGCCCAAGCCCGACGTGCTGGTGGAGATCCTCGATCTGTGTGAGTCTGGCTGCGAAGATTTCTCCGTCGTGCGGCTCTCGGTCCAGGTGTCCAACACCGGCACCCAGGCCGTCGAGGTGGGCATGGTCACCCTCGATCTCTACGCCGTGAACGGCGCCGGAGACCGCACCCTGCTGGTGAGCGAGGTCTATCCTCACGCCGTAGGCAACATGGAGGCCGGGCCGTCTACGGAGCTCGCGTTCTCGTATGGGGATTATCTGAGCGCCGCGGGTGTCACCTTGGTGGTGGTCGCGTCGCTGGACTCCTCCTACGACGAGTGCGACACCACGAACAATGAGGCCGACTGGCCCTGGCTGCTCTGCGACGGGTCCTGACTCATCTCATGTCACTGTGGTTCACCTGGATTGGGCTCACCGTCGCGGCCGAGCCCAACGCTCCGCAAGATGTGGAGGCCGCCTGGGGCGTCCCTCGCGACACTCCAGCGTGGGCTGCGCTCGCCTTAGATCTCGATGGGGACGGCCTCATCGAGCTCGCGACGGTGACGCACGCCCCGATGTACTACGGTCGTCTCGGCGCAGACCGGCGCTTCACCGCCGCCCAAGACAGCCCGTGGGGTGAGCAGACCGCGGATCGCCACGGCATGACGGCCTGTGACGTAGACCGCGACGGCGACTTTGAGCTCATCGTCGCCTCGGGCGGCGCCCGTGGGCGCGGCGGCAACCCCGCGGAGCTCTGGGAGCGCATCGACGGCAAGTGGGTGAACCTCGGCCCTGATCTCTTCGGGGTGACCGGCGGCGCCCGGATGCGCGGGGTGTCGTGTGTCGATGTGGACGGCGACGGCGACGCGGAGCTGTACTTTCCCGCCGTGGGCGACCCAAGCCCCGACATGCTGCTGTTCCGCGACGACGCTGGGCGCTGGACAGACGAGGCCGAGGCCCGGGGGCTCAGCCCCTCCGGGGACTCCATCGGCGGCAGCTTCGGCGACCTGAACGGTGACGGGCGCCTCGACCTCGTGCGGCTCATGGACAACAAGGCCCAGGTGCTCCTGCAAGGCCCCGATGGTCGATTTGAGCCCGCGCAGACCCAGCCCGACCAGGCGCGGGTGCGCGACTTCGCCCTGTTTGACGTAGACAACGACGGCGACGACGACCTCTGGCTCGCCCGGGCGTGGGACGCTTGGGACGCCGCGCGGGACGGCTACACCCAGCTCCACCTGAACAAACAAGACCGCGACGAGGTCATCTACAAGCTGCCGAAGGGCTGTAACGCCGTGCAGGTGCGCATTCAGGGCACCTCGGACGGCGCCGAGCTTGAGCTGCTGACGATGGAGGGCCCGATCAAGGTGCAGGGCCGCCTGCTCGCCAATGAACGATTCGGCAGCCGCCCCGAGGG
>JBEAVX010000881.1:0-3883 GCA_041160755.1 Pseudomonadota bacterium | reverse complement strand
TCGTGAGCCGGGTCGGGGACGTCGAGGTCCGCCACCACCCCGGCGTCGAGCGGGTGCTCGTCGAGGAGGCCGTCGAGGCGCTGAACCTCGCCCGCGCCCGCATCGCCCCGCGCCTCGGCGGCGACGTGCCCGGCCTCGTGCGCCTGGAGCTCTACCCCGACGGCCAGTCGTTCATCACCGCCTCGGGCCTGCCTGAAGACGCCGTGCGCACCACGGGCGTCGTCGCCATCTCCAAGTGGAACCGCCTGCTCGTCACCAGCCCCCGGGTGCGCGGCGGCGGCTACGACTGGAAAGACACCGTCGTGCACGAGTGGATCCACGGTGTGGTCTCTTACCACTCCAAAGACAAGGCCCCGGTGTGGCTCCAAGAGGGCATCGCGAAGTCCATGGACATGCTGTGGCGGGAGGACAACTTCGTCCTGGAGGTCCGCAGCCAGTCCTTGCTCGCCGGGGCGATTCAGTCCGGGGAGTGGGTGACCTTTGACCAGATGCACCCGTCGATGGCGCTATTGCCTACCGCCGACATGGCCGGGCTCGCGTATGCCCAGGTGGCGACGATGATGGAGCATCTTCAGCTCGCGACGGATCGCCAGGCCCTCGTGCGGGTGCTCAAGCGGGTGCGAGGGGACGAGGACGCTCGCCAAGCCGTCGCCGAGGTCGCCAACGGCGGCGACTTCGCGGCGTTTGAGGCGAGCTGGCGGGCCTACCTCAGCACCCTGGACCTCGTCGGCGTGAAGGTGGCCGCCACGCCCACCACCCTGGACGGCGAAGAGTCCGACTTCGCCGGAGATCCCGTGCTCGCCCGGCGCCAAGACCTCGCGAACCTCACCCGCCTGGGGGAGCTGATGGCCGAGCGTGGTCACTACGACGCGGCGCTCATCTACTACGAGCGGGCCGTGCCCCAAGACGAGCCCCCGGGGCCCTTGTTGACCCTACGCCGCGCCGAGGCCCTCGCCCAAAAAGGTCAGACGGACCTCGCGATCTCGCTTTTGCGCGAGAACCTCGTCTATTACCCCAGCGCCGCCAAGAACCAGCGCCTCCTGGGAGAGCTGCTCCTCGCCCAAGACGAAGACGCCGGGGCGCTGCGCGCGTTCCGGGCGGCGGCGGACGTGAACCCCTTCGATCCGGCCCTGCACGAGCAGCTCGCCGCGCTCTATCGGGCCCAAGGCCGGGCGGAGCTCGCCGCGCGCCATGAGCGGGCCTTGGTGATCTTGCGCTATCAAGACGCCCCGGCGGGCGCGCGCGCGACGCGGTAGAGGAAGCAGGCGACCCCAGCGGATGCTGACACCCACGAGGCAGAGGATGAACGACGTAGAGCTGTTTGAGGAGCTGGCCCGCACCCGCAAGCGCCTCTTGGAGCAGATCGGCCGGGTGATCGTCGGGCAAGAGCCCGTGGTGGAGCTGATGCTCACCGCGCTCTTCGCCCAAGGCCACTGCTTGTTCATCGGCGTGCCCGGCCTCGCGAAGACGCTTCTGGTCTCGACGACGGCGAAGGCGCTCGGCCTCAACTTCTCCCGGGTGCAGTTCACCCCGGACCTGATGCCGAGCGACATCACCGGCACCGAGGTCTTGGAGGAGGACCGCGCCACGGGCGGCCGCGCGCTGCGGTTCATCCCCGGGCCGGTGTTCACGAACCTGCTCCTGGCCGATGAGATCAACCGCACCCCGCCCAAGACCCAGGCCGCCTTGTTGCAGTCGATGCAGGAGCGCCAGGTGACCGTCGCCGGGCGAACCCACAGCTTGGAGGCGCCGTTTCAGGTCTTCGCCACCCAGAACCCCATCGAGCAAGAGGGCACCTACCCCTTGCCCGAGGCCCAGCTCGACCGCTTCATGCTGTCGATCGAGGTGGGGTACCCGAGCGAGGCTGAAGAGCTGGAGATCGTGCGCCGCACCACGGTGGGGGAGCCCGCCGAGGTGACCCCGGTGCTCGACCGCTCCTTGTTGTTGGGCCTGCAGAGCCTCGTGCGCCGCCTGCCCGCGAACGAGGCCGTCACCCGCTACGCCGTGCGCCTCGCCCGGGCCACCCGCCCAGGGCCCGACGCCCCCGAGGCCACCCGCCGCTACGTGCAGTGGGGTGCGGGGCCCCGCGCGTCCCAGCACCTCGCCGTCGGCGCCCGGGTGTGGGCCGCGCTTCATGGCAACGAGGTGCCGAGCGTTGATGATGTCGCCGCCGTCGCCGCCGCCGTGTTGAGCCACCGCGTTCTGCTCAACTTCCAGGCCGAGGCCCAAGGCGTGACGCCGAGCCAGGTGATCGCCGAGATCCTGCGCGGGGTGCCCCGCTCGTGATCCTCTGGGATCCCAACGTCCTCGCCCGGGTTCGCCGCCTGCACCTCCTCGCGGTGCAGACGGTGGAGGGTTTGTTGCACGGCGGCCACAAGAGCCGCCGCGTCGGCGCGAACGTCGAGTTCGCCGACTACAAGGACTACAGCCCCGGCGACAGCCTGCGTGACCTCGACTGGAAGGTGCTCGCGCGCTCAGACCGCCTCGTCGTGCGCCGCTACGAGGTCGAGACCGAGCTGCAGTGTGTGCTCGTCTTAGACGCCTCGGGCGACCTCTCGACGGGTCAAGGCTCCCCCTACGCCATGCCCGAGCTTGAGGGCACCAAGTTCGGATACTCCTTGGTGCTCACGGCCACCTTGGCCTACTACCTCATCAAGCAGCAAGAGCCCGTGGGCCTGCTCGTCTTGGGCGGGGCTGGGCCCGGCGCCGGGGTGTACCTGCCCGCCCGGGGCGGCGGCACCCAGCTCGCGCGCATCTTCGCCCAGCTCGCCACCTTGCGGCCCGGAGGCGTGGCGCGCATCGGCGAAGGCCTCAACACCTTGGGCCCACGGCTGCGCCGCCGGGGCCTCGTCGCGCTGATCTCCGATCTCATGGAGGAGCCCGAGGGCTGGATGCCGTCCCTCGCCGCGCTCTCCAGGCGCCGCACCGACCTCGCCGTGTTTCATGTGATGGACCGCCGCGAGCTGACCTTGGACTACGAGCGCCCGGCGCTCTACTTCTCCCCCGAAGGCGGCGAGGCCCTGCCCATCGACCCCGCGGGCGCCGCGCCGGAGTTACGCGCGGTGCTCAACGCCTGGCTGGTCGAGCTTCGTGGGGGACTCGCCGAGCATCGTGGCCGCTATTACCCCTCGTGGACGGATCTCCCGCTGCACGCGGCCCTGGCGCCGATGATCACCGGGCGGCGCGCCATGCCCGACCGCGACCTCGGGGCGGTATGAACCTCGGCCTGCTCGCCCCCTTGGCCTTGGCCTTAGGCGCTCTGGCCATCGGCCCCATCCTCGCGCACCTCGCCCAGCAGCGCCCGTCCGAGCGGGTGCCCTTCGGCGCGATGATGCTCCTGCGCAGAATGGTGAAGCGCTTGGAGAAGCGCCGCCGTCTCAAAGATCGCGCGCTCTTGGCCCTGCGGGTCTTGGCCTTGCTCCTCGCCGTGCTCGCCGCCGCCCAGCCCCAGCTCTCTTGGCCCGGTGACCCGGCCACGATCGGCGCCTTCGGCCGGGTGGTGCTCATCGTCGATGACAGCCTGTCGATGAGCCAGCGCGACGCCGGGGGCACGCTCCTCACCCGCGCCCGGGACGAGGCCCTCGCCGCCCTCGATCAGCTCCCGCCGGGCACGCTGTGTGGCCTCGTGCTCATCGGCGGCGAGGCCCGGCAGCTCACCCCGACCTTGACCGCCGAGCTTGGCCCTATCCGTGACGCGCTCGTCAACCTTCAGCCGAGCTATGGCCGCACGGACCTGGAGGGCGGGCTTCGAGAGGCCCGGGCGCTTCTGACCGGCGAGCGCGGCGAGGTGCTCGTCTACACCGATGAGGCTGGGCCGACGACGATCTCTGAAGCCCAAGGAGAGCTCGCCCGGCTGGTCGAGCGCGGCGGCGTGGTGCTGCCC
>JBEAVX010000854.1:0-10051 GCA_041160755.1 Pseudomonadota bacterium | reverse complement strand
CGTAGCAGGTCAAGGTGGCGGGGCCTCGGCCGAACGCGCCGGTCTGGTGGGTGTTGGTGACGTAGCCCAGGCCCTCCGCCCCCCAGATCACGCTGTCCCAGGCGGCCTTCACGCCGTCTTGGGCCGGGAGCCGGTCCACATGCAGGTTCACCACCCGCCACGGCGCGCTCTCCGCCTTCACCGGCGCGGGGCGCCTCACGACGCGGTTCACGACGTGCACAGGTAGGGCCATGATGACGGCCTTGGCCTGGATCTCGATGAGCGCGTCGCCGTCGAGCGCCGCCAGCCGCCAGCCTTCAGCCTCGGGCTCACAGGAGACCACGAGCACGCCCAGCCGAGGGGTGTAGGGGACTCGTTTGAGCAAGGCGCCGATCAGCGCGCCGTTGCCCCCGGGCCAGGTCAAGACGGTGGTGCCCAAGGGCGTGGCCGGGTCGGGCCGCCGGGCGCAGTGGTAATGAAGCCCGGCCCAGGCGGAGATCTGCGCCAGCTCGGCGCCGAAGTCGTCCCGGGCGGCGTAGCGTAAGTACGCGCGCAGGGCAGGGGAGCTGAGCCCCTCGGCGTCTAAAAAGCTGGCGAAGCTCTGCTCCGCCAAGGCGCGCAGGGCCGGGTCTTGGGAGGAGCGGGCCAGCGGGATCGCGAACGCCGGGCGGTCGTCCGCGCCCCGGGCCTGGGTGAGCCGGGCGGTGAGCGCGTCGAAGTGGGCCTTCTGCGCCCGATCCTCCGCCGAGAGCGCCGCCTCGGGCCACAGCCCCGGCTCCCAGCGCCCGCCGTAGAACAGGCGCTCCTCGGGGTCAAAGCAGAGGTCCGTCTCGCGGTAGCGGGGGCGGCCCTCGGCGTCAAACCCTTGGATGATCCCGAGGTCTTGGAGCATCGCGCGGACGTGGACCGCCTCGGGCGACGGCAGGGTGATGTAGTGCGCGCCGAGGGGGAACTCGCCGCTCGGCCCCGAGCCCATCGCCGCCGTGCCGCCGGGCCGGTCGCCCAGCTCCAACCACGACACGCTGCCCCGAAAGCCCGAGCGCGCCACACGCCACGCCGCGCTCACCCCGGCCGCCCCCGCGCCGACGATGAGCAGGTCCACACGCTCCACGCCGCTCACCCGGGTCTGCGGCTTGCCGTCGCGCAGGCGGTGGGCCGAGGCCGCGAGGCCGGGCAAGGTCTCGGCGACGGGGACCGGGCCTCTGGGCGTGGGCGGCGACTCTCCGCAGCCCAGGCCCAGGGCCGAGGCCCCCAGCAGCAGCTCACGTCGGCTCAGGCGCATCAATGCCCCCCGAGCTTCTGCCAGTCCTCGTCATAGAGCCGCACGAGCACCTGATCGTCGAGGCGGTTCACCGGCTGCGGACCCCGGCGCAGGTCGAGGGGGAACTGGAACAGGGTGTCGATGGTGGCGTCGTCCAGAAACCGCAGGCCCAGGGGCAAGGGGCGGCGCACCTCGGGCTCGGCCTTGGAGAACAAGGCGAAGCCCCACTCCCCAAAGGCGGGGATGTAGGCGTGATAAGGCCGGACGTAGGCCAGCTCCGCGCCCAAGGTCGCCATGATGCACCAGTACGCGTCGGGCGAGAACAGGGGGCTCGTGGCCTGGATGCTGCCGACAGCGTGGGGCTGCATCACCCGGGCGAGCATCCGATAGAAGTGGTTCGTGTAGAGCTTGCCCAAGGCGTAGTCGTTGGGGTCGGGGAAGTCGATGATCACCGCGTCGAAGCGGCCCAATCCTTCGCCTTGCAGCCAGCGGAAGGCGTCGTCGTTGACCACCTTCACCCGGGGGTCGGTCAAGGCGCCGTCGTTGAGCGCCCGGAGCTCCTCCCGCTCGGTGAACAGGCGGGTGACGATGGGGTCGAGGTCCACGAGCACGAGCTCCTCGACGCCCTCGTGCTTGAGCACCTCCCGCGCCGCGAGGCCGTCACCTCCGCCCAAGATCAGCACTCGGGTCGGTCGCTGAACGGCGCGTAGGGCCGGGTGAACGAGGCTCTCGTGGTAGCGGTGCTCGTCGACGCTGGAGAACTGCAAGGCGCCGTCGAGGAACAGCCGCGTGTCCCCGGCGCGGTGGGTGACGGTGACGCGCTGGTAGGGGCTCACCTCGCGGAGCACGACGGGATCGGCGAAGAGCTGGGCGTCCATGGCGCGCTCGGCGTGCCCGGCGAAGCCAAACCCGAGGGCCAAGACGACGAGCGCCGCGACGGCCATCAGCCGCAGCCGCAGCTTCACCGCCGGGGGCGCCTCAAACAAGAACGTCGTCCACAAGGCCACCGCCGCGTTCAGGACGCCGAACACGAGGGAGGTGCGCAAGAGGCCCAGGCGTGGCACGAGCAGCAGCGGGAACAACAACGAGGCGAACAAGGCGCCGATGTAGTCGAGGAACATCACCCGGGCGACGAGCTCTTTGAGTGAGCTCTGGCGCTCCAAGATGCGGATGAGCAGCGGCAGCTCCAGGCCCACCAAGGCGCCGATGGTGAGCACGAGGCCATAGAGCACCGGCGCGAAGCCCGGCGTGTAGGTGAAGGCCGCGAACAACATCGGGGCCTCGAAGCCGCCGATCAGCGCGACGGCGATCTCGATCTCGACAAACCGCGCGACGAGCCCCCGGTCGATGAACTTGCTCAGGTAGCTGCCCAGGCCCATCGCCGAGAGGTAGGCCCCGATGATCAGCGAGAACTGCGTGATGCTGTCGCCGAGCAGGTACGAGGCCAAGGCACCCGCGACGAGCTCATAGATGAGCCCGCAGGTGGCGATGAGCAGCGCAGAGACCACCAGGAGCCCGCTGACCGGCGCGGCGGGCGGTGCGGTCGAGGGCAACATCAGGCGCTGATCGACGCCGCGATGATGATCGACAAGCCGAGGATCACCGAGCCCATGACGATGGCGAGCGCGGTGTTCTGGTCATCCTCGATCTCTTTGCGCACCGAGAACGGGATGGCCTTCACCATCACCACGAAGGCGAGCCCGAAGATGACGAGGCCCAGCACGGTGTAGACCAAGGTGGCCGCGACGACGTCCAGGTGCAGGTATTCCATCGAGATCCTCAGCGAGCAGAAGGGGAGACAGGGGGTTCATTTGCCGGAGCTGTAGCCGCCGCCGGAGCCGGTCGTGGGCGTGCGCCAGCCGGTGTAGTACACATACGACGAGCGGAAGCTCGCGGGGTTGTCACGCACGGTCTGGGGGATCTGCTCGCTGACGGCCTCGTGGGGCACCCAGCCGACGCTGATCAGCGCGCCGCAGACGATCAGCAGCCCGACGCCTACGATCGCGTGAAAGTTGAGGTGGCCCATGCTCAGGACTCCGGCGCGTGGTCAGAGTTGGCCCAACGTTTGGTCTCGAACGCCGAGCGACCGAAGAAGTAGAACAACAGCGAGAGCGGCGCGAACAGGAGCGGGATCCAGACGAGCAGGGGCGAGCCCGGGTCGCGGGTCACCTTGAGGCCCACCTGACGCCCGGTGATCGCCGTGCTGCCCGAGGGGCGGGCGAGCTCAAGCCGCGCGACGTACCGCCCGGGGCTCACGTCGCGGAGCGTGCCGGAGTAGGTCTGGTCGCCCTTGTCGTCGATGAGGTAGGCCTCGCCGGTGTCGAGGTTGAGGAGCGCCGCGTGCACGATGCCCTCGCTGCTCGTCACCGTCGAGGCGACGGCGAGGCGCAGGTTTCGACGTTTGGACGCGGAGAGCGTGAACTCCTGCGTGAGCATCACCTGCTCGCCGAGCACGGGATCGACGCTCCAGGTGGCCTCCGCGATGGGCTGCTTCGCGGTGACGAGGCTAGAGAACATCAACAGCGCCAAGGCCGCCGCGAACAGCACCCCGCCTTGCACGAGCGCCCGGGTGAAGGCCATCGCGCCGTAGGGGTTCGGCTGGTGGGGGGCCACGCCGCTGGGGCGGCCGCCGGGCTCGGCGTTGGCCTTGGTGCCAAAGGCCGCCCAGACCTCGGCCGCGGGGAGGTACTCGCCTTCAGACCAGGTGGTCTCCTCGGCGGTGCGCTCTACAGAGAGCATCTTCGGCGGCGCGACGTAGTCGTCCGTGCTCGCCATGTCGCCCTGGGAGACCTCCCAGGTGAACTCGCCGACGACCTTGTTGACCCGGGCGTTGCCCGACTGGAAGTGCTGGAACTTGTCGCCGCCGTGGCGAATCGACATCGAGTCGGCCCGCGCGCCTTTGGGCGGCAGGGGCATCGGCTTGACGAGGCTCCAGTGGCCGTCGGCGACGACGAGGTAACGGTAGCCCCGGTACGGGTTGAACAAGAGGTGCTCAACCCAGGGGTACTCCTGACCATAGGCCGTGACCGAGCGCTGCATGGCGCCGATCACCTGCCAAGGCACGCCGCCCAGACTCGCCTTGGCGCCGAGCTCAAGGGGCGGCTTCCACAGGCGCTTCTCGGCCTCACGGATGAGGATCGCCTGGCTGGCGTCGCCTTTGTCCTCGACGCCGAGCTCGCTGGAGCAGTACTGGCAGACGATCTTCTGCGCCGCGCCCGGGGCGCGCAGGGTGATGGCGCCGCTGCAGTTGGGGCAGCGCAGCGCCCGGGTGCCGGTGATCTCTGGGCCTTGGCGCGAGACCAAGACCGAGTCCGACCAGCCCTCGAAGGCGCGCACGCCCTCTAGCTTGAGATCCGCGAGCTCGACGGGCTGGCCGCGCCAGAGCATCGGCGGGTCGTCCGCGGCGTCTAAGGTGCCGACGAGGCCCTCCGCCGGCGCCCAGAGATCGACGTACTCGCCCTCTTCGCCGCCGACGACGGGGAAGGGGAGGCTGCCTTCGGCGGCCAACACCCGGGCGACCTCCCGCTCGCGGACGATCCAGGTCTCGTCGCCGACGGTGATCTTCTCTTCAGGGTCGGCCATCGCCGCGCCGGGCGCGGGCACCGGGGGCTTGTCGTAGAGCTCCCACATGGCGTTCGCTTCAGCGAGCCAGCCCACGCCGCCATCGGCGAAGGACAAGAACCACTCCGTCCAGCGCACGCCGGGGCGGCCCTTGCGGATGGCCCCGATCACCTCAAAACGACGTTTTCCGACGGCGCCCGAGGCGCCCACCTGGAGCGGCGAGAGGTCGCGGGCGAACTTCGCGACCTTGCCCAAAGACTTCACATCCGCCCCGGAGCGCACGACGGTGCTCTCGCAGGATGGGCAGATCGTGGCCAGAGCCGACGCGTGCTTAAACGCGACGGGCGCGGAGCAAGATGGACAGGAGGCCGAGATCATCGTGACCCCAGGATAACACCTCTGGTGCATAAACACCGCGCGCCCCGTCGTCCCTGCCGCGCGTGCCAAGACGGGTTATGCCCGGCAGCCCGGAGGTGCCATGCCTGAGGCGAACGGTCCTGTCTTGGTGGTGGACGACGAGGCGGACATCCGCCGCCTGCTCACCATGAACCTCAAGCGTGAGGGGTTTCGGGTGCTGGCCGCTGAGAACGGCCAAGAGGCGCTGCGGCTGGCCCAGGCCGACCCCCCGATCCTCGTCGTGCTCGATCTGATGCTGCCCGACATCCAGGGCACGGAGGTCTGCCGCCGCCTGCGCGCGATGCCCGAGACGGCGGAGATCCCCATCCTGATGCTCACCGCCCGGGACGAGGAGATCGACCGCGTGGTGGGCTTTGAGGTCGGCGCGGACGACTACGTCACCAAGCCGTTCTCGGTGCGAGAGCTGATGCTGCGGGTGCGGGCGATCCTCCGCCGGGCCCCGGCCAAGCCCATTGAGCCCGACGACGGCCAGATGTTGACCATCGGCCCCCTGCGCCTCGACGTCGCGGCGCACCGGGTGTGGGTCGAGCAAGAGGAGCTGCCGCTCACGGCCACGGAGTTCAAGCTGCTCTACACCCTGGTTCACCGCGCCGGTCGGGTGCAGAGCCGGGGGCAGCTCCTCCAGGACGTGTGGGAGATGCCCCCCGACCTCAACACCCGCACTGTGGACACCCACGTCAAGCGCCTGCGTGAGAAGCTCGGCGTGGCGGCGGGCCTCGTCGAGACGGTGCGCGGCGTCGGGTACCGCGTCTCGCGTTAGGCGGCGGATCGTGAGGGCAGGCCGAGCCCCCAGACATCGTCGGTCGAGTATATGCACTTGCAGGTATATACCGAGCAGGGCATATACAGGGCATGACCCCGATCGAGGCCATCGCCGACCCCTCCCGCCGAGAGATCCTCACCCTGCTCTTGCAGCGGGAGCGCGCCGTCGGTGAGCTCGTCACCCAGCTCCAGCTCCCCCAGCCGAGCGTCTCCAAACACCTCCGGGTGCTGCGGGACGTCGGGCTGGTGACCGCCCGAGGGGACGCCCAGCGTCGGCTCTACCGCGTGCGGTTGGAGCCCCTGCAAGAGCTCGATCACTGGCTCGCGCCCTTTCGCCGCACCTGGGCCAGCCGCCTCGACGCCCTCGAACAACACCTCAACACGATGGAGGAGCCATGAGCCCCAAGACCCTCGACCCCCTCGGCGAGGTCCTCCGCGAGGGCGACCGCTTGGCCCTGCGTTATGTGCGGGTGCTGCGCCACTCGCCAGAGAAGGTCTGGGCGGCGATCACCCGCTCCGAGCACCTCGCCTGCTGGCTGCCCTGCGACATGATCGGCGAGCGTCGGTCGGGCGCGCGCATCACGCTGCCGTTCTGGCCCGAGACGGCTCAGAAGTACGGGCTCACGGACCCGCCGCTCACCGGCGAGATCCGGGTGTGGGATCCGCCGCGCGTCTTTGAGTGGACCTGGGACGTCGATCTCCTCCGTTTTGAGCTGGAGCCCGTCCCAGAGGGCACCCGGCTCACCTTCACCACCTGGCTTGGCGACTCGGCCGTCGACGCGGTGGACACGGCCTCGGGCTACCACATCTGCCTTGACCTGCTCCGGGCTCGCCTGGAGGGCGCGAGCGGATCGACGGCGGCGGCGGATTCGGCGCCGATGCGCGCGGTGTATCTCGCCGCGTTTGAGACGAGCGAGGGGGCTTGATATTGGGTAATCAACCAATATGAAGGGGGCGACGGCGACGGCGCCTGCAAAATGAGCGGTCTCCGCTGGGGCCGCCCGACCGGAGCTCCCCGTGCCTTTTTGCCCCGAGCTCGATTTTTATTGGTG
The DNA here is from genome assembly GCA_041160755.1 of Pseudomonadota bacterium. Taxonomy (GTDB): domain Bacteria; phylum Myxococcota_A; class UBA796; order UBA796; family CAJQPC01; genus JADKFE01. The sequence continues at coordinate 3,019 of JBEAVX010000854.1, read as the reverse complement.
GCCGCTCAAATTGAGCGAGATCTCACGTTCTATCATAAATTGGGGCGTTTTTGCGGGATCGAGGCCAGCCGAGCTCGTCATCTTGACACGAGATCACGCTCAAACTGAGCGGATACAGGCGTGAGGCGCTGGGGGAGGGTTGGGCGACGCGCAGAAACAACTGTGCATGCCATCCCTTGTTGGTGTATACTCAAAATACAAGTGGTTCCAACAAGGAGAAGTGATGACCAAGAACGGTACCCAGAGTCCCGGTGGCGGAATGTCCAGCGGTGGTGGCAAGGCCGATGGTGGTGGCAAGACGCCCGATGACCACGGCAAGCACGACAGCACCAAACACGACAGCACCAAACACGACGGCGCCCGCCACGACGGCGCCCGGCACGACGGCGCGAAGGGTGGCGCCGGTGACACCCAGGACGGCGCGAAGGGCGCGGGTGGTCGCCCCAGCATGACGGAGAACCCCTCGGGGAGTGGTCGCGGCAACAACCCGGCCGGTGGGAAGAAGGAGTAGTCTGAGCGCGACCGTCGGCCTCGGCTTACGCTCGCCCTCAGCGCGGGCGGCGATCTGGGAGATCCAGATCGCCGCCCCGCCTCGACTGTTTATCGCCCGCCGACATACGCCGCGAGGTGTTGACCGGTGAGCGTCAATCGCTGCGCCACGAGCGCCGCCGGTGTGCCCTCAAACACGATCCGGCCGCCGTCGTGGCCCGCGCCAGGGCCCAGGTCGATGATCCAGTCGGCGTGGGCCATCACGGCCTGGTGGTGCTCGATGACGAGCACCGACTTGCCCGAGTCTACGAGGCGGTCGAGCAGGCCCAAGAGCTGCGCCACGTCCGCGAGGTGCAGGCCCGTCGTCGGCTCATCGAGCACATACACCCCGCCGCCTTCGCCCATTTGTGTCGCGAGCTTGAGCCGCTGGCGCTCACCGCCAGAGAGCGTCGGCAAGGGCTGTCCGAGGCGGATATACCCCAGGCCCACGTCGGCGAGGCGCTTCACGAGGGTGAGCGCCGCGGGGGTGCGCGCCTCGCCTTCGCCGAAGTAGGTCACGGCGTCGTCCACGGGCAGGTCGAGCACCTCGGCGATGTTGAGGCCGCCGAGGCGGTAATTCAGCACAGACGCCTGAAACCTGCGGCCCTCGCAGTCCTCACAGATCGTCGTGACGCCGGACATCATGCCCAGGTCGGTGTAGATCACCCCGGCGCCGTTGCAGGCCGGGCAGGCGCCTTCAGAGTTCGCGCTGAACAGGGCGGGCTTCACGCCGTTGGCCTTGGCGAACGCCTTGCGGATGGGCTCCAAGAGGCCCGAGTACGTCGCCGGGTTGCTGCGGCGGGAGCCCTGAATCGCGCTCTGATCGACGGTGACGACGCCGGGCTTGCCGCTCACCGAGCCATGAATCAACGAGCTCTTGCCCGAGCCGGCCACGCCGGTCACGACGACGAGCACGCCCAGCGGGATGTCGACGTCAACGCCCTGGAGGTTGTTGGCCCGGGCGCCGCGCACGGGCATCACGCCGCTCGGGGTCCGCACCGACGGCTTGAGCCGGGCGCGGTCGTCGAGGTGCCGCCCGGTCAGGGTGCCGCTCTTGCGCAGGCCGTCTACGGTGCCTTGAAAGACGATCTCCCCGCCGGCCTTCCCGGCGCCGGGGCCGAGGTCGACGATCTGATCGGCGATCACGATCGTCTCCGGCTTGTGCTCGACGACCAAGACCGTGTTGCCTTTGTCACGCAGGCGCAGCAGCAGGCCGTTCATGCGCTGGATGTCGTGGGGATGAAGGCCGATGGTCGGCTCATCAAACACATACGTCACGTCCGTGAGCGCCGAGCCCAGATGCCGGATCATCTTCGTGCGCTGGGCCTCGCCGCCGGAGAGCGTGCCCGCGGGCCGGTCGAGGCTCAGGTAGCCCAGGCCGATCTCGACGAACGAGTCCAGCGTGTGGCGTAAGGCCGCGAGGAGCGGCGCGACGGAGGGCTCGTTCAGGCCGCTCACCCAGGCCGCGAGGTCGCTGAGCTGCATCTTGCAGGCCTCGCCGATGTGAATCCCGGCGATCTTGCACGACCGCGCGGCGTCGTTCAGCCGCGTGCCGCCACACTCGGGGCAGGTGGCGAAGGTGACCGCGCGCTCGACGAAGCTGCGGACATGCGGCTGCATCGCCTCGACGTCTTTGGCCAAGAAGGACTTCTGGATGCGGGGGATCAGCCCCTCGTGGGTGAGGTTCACGCCGCTGACCTTCACCTTCACCGGCTCAGAGTACAGGAGGATCTGGCGCTCCTTCGCCGTGTAGTCGCCGAGGCGTTTGTCGGGGTCGAGGCCCGCGCCGGCCATGATCCGCACATGCCAGCCGTCCGAGGTGAAGCCCGGGACGGTGAGCGCGCCCTCGTTCAGCGTCTTCGTCTCATCAAAGAGCTGGGTGAGGTCGATGTCGTTCACCGAGCCCATGCCCTCGCAGCGGGCGCACATGCCGCCGTTGACGGTGAAGGTGCGCACTTCGGGCTTGTCGACGCTGGGCTCGACGGTGACCTCGCCGCCGTAGTGTTGGGACTTCCCGGCGGGCTTCACGGCGCTTGTTTTGCTGCCGCGCTCGACGGTGATGGAGCCCGTCGCCCGCACCGTCGGCACGTTGAACGAGAAGGCGTTGGGCGGGCCCACATAGGGCTTGCCGACGCGGCTGAACAAGACCCGCAACAGGGCGTTGGCGTCGGTCGCGGTGCCGACGGTGGAGCGGGCGTTGGCGCCCATGCGCTCCTGATCGACGATGATCGCCGTGGTGAGGCCCTCCAGCACGTCTACGTCAGGGCGAGCGAGGCTCGGCATGAACCCCTGCAAGAACGCGCTGTACGTCTCGTTGATGAGGCGCTGGGACTCGGCGGCGATGGTGCCGAACACCAACGACGACTTGCCCGAGCCCGAGACGCCGGTGAACACGGTCAGTCGGCGTTTGGGGAGCTCGACGCTCACGTTCTTGAGGTTGTTGCCCCGGGCCCCTTGAACACGGATGAGATCGTGGCGGTCGGCGGGGGGG
>JBEAVX010000839.1:0-3170 GCA_041160755.1 Pseudomonadota bacterium | reverse complement strand
GTGCTGCAGTTCCGGGGGCCGCTCACCGGCGGCGTCGCCGTCAGCGCCACGGTGCTCGGCCTGCCCACCTTGTCCGGCCGCTCCCGGGGGATCACGCTGCGGGTTCACGCCGACGCGCTGCGGGTGATGGGTCGGTACGCCGAGGCGATGGGGCACGCCGAGGCGGCGCGGGCGCTCTTCGGCCAGCTCGGCGAGCGGAGCCAGGAGAGCGCCTTGCTCGGCATGACCGGCGCGCTGCTCCACGCCCAGGGCCGGCTCGCCGAGGCTGAGGAGCGCTTCAAGACGGCGTTGGGCATGGCCCGTGCCGTCGGGGCGGCCCGGATCGAGGGCGGGATGCTCTGCCATCTGGGCGCGGTCTATGGTCAGCTCGGCCGGCTTGACGAGGCGGCTGCCCTGCTCGAAGAGGAGCTCACCTTTACCCGGCGTCACGGGGATCGCCGCTCTGAGGGCATCGCGCTGGGCAACCGGGCCATCCACCTCATCTGGCGAGGAGAGCACGGCCAAGCCCTCGACAAGCTAGAGCAGGCCCTGGCCATCGCCCGGGAGAGCGAAGATCGGGGCGCTGAGGCGCTGTGCCTCGCCAACCTGGGGATGCTGCGCCAAGAGCTCCGCCAGCACGCCGCCGCGCTCCCCCCCTTGGAGTCCGCCTTGTTCATCGCGCGAGACATCGGCGCGCGTCACCTGGAGGGCGTCACGCTCGGCGCCTTGGCGGCGGCGCTGTCGTCCGAGGGTCGGCTCGACGAGGCCCATGACCGCGCGGTCGGCGGTGAGCAGATCCTCCGCGACTTGGGCGACAAGATGGAGCTGGCGAAGCTGCTCTGCGTCCGCGCTCGGCTCCACCAGCTCCGCGGAGACTCCGCCGCGGCGAAGGCCACCTTGGCCGAGGCCGAGGCCCTCGCCGCCGCCTTGGCCGTCACCTCCGAGAGCGAGCTTGGCCAGGCGGTCGCCAAAGTCCGGACGGTGGTTCACTAGACCGATGGTCTAGCGTGCTGGAGGGTGTGTTGAGCGCCCCTCACATCGCCTCCCGCAGCCGCGCCGCCTCCTGGTTCAGCACACCGACGGTCTTGTTGTACAGAAACATCGCCTGCTGGGGGTTGTCGCCGATACAGACGAGGCCCAGCTTGCCGAACTCCGAGAGCGCGCCCATGAGGTGAAACACCACCCCACGCTCCGTCGCGCCGTGGAAATGCAGGCCGTGGTACACCGCGATGTTGATCAGATCGTCCGGCGAGAGCCCCTTGTAGTGCTCACTGTTCAAGGTGTCGCTGGCGTAGTAGTACTTCTCTTTCTCGGACGGCGTGTAGAACAGCCCCGTCGTCGTGTCGTAGGTGCCATCGGTCAAGAACTTCAGGGTCAAGAACGGGTGGGTCGTGCCGCCTTTGCGCAGGTTGACCTCGATGGCGTAGTGGTCCCACACGCCGCTCTTGGGGTTCTTCACCGAGACGAAGTCTGTGGAGAATCGCCCGACCACGCCGCGCTGGGCGAGCACGCGGGCCACCTTGAAGCCCGCGTCTTGGATGTCGAGGCGGTATTCACGGGCGGCGGGGAAGGTGCAGCCCAAGAACACCTGGCCGCTGGGCCCGCCCAAGACCTGATCGTGGGTCGAGATGGTCATCGGGTCGCCCAAGGCGTTCACCCGGCTCTGGCACGAGGGGCTCTTCTTCTCTTCGCCCTCGACGAAGACCTCGACCACGCCGCCCATCTCTTTGTATTTCTGCATGTAGGCGTCGTATTGCTCACGCGGCGCCTCAAAACGTAGGTGGGGCAAGGTCTCCCGAATCCAAGGCTTGCGGTCGCCGGTCTCGGGGCAGCCGTTGATCGGGAAGATCGCGTTTCCTTCGCCGGAGAAGCCATCATTGAGCTTCACGACGAGGCGGCGCAGCCCGGCGTTGCGGGCGATGAGCGTGTCGATGGCGTCCACCACGTCGCCTTCGTCTCGCAGGCGCTCGATGCCGTCGGGCAGGAGCACCCCGGCCTCACGGAACACCTCGCGGCAGCCGCTCTTGGTGCCGAGGTCGTACAGGCCTGGGTCGTTCGCGTACAGCGGCAGGCCCAGGCGCACCGAGAGCGTGCGCTCCAGGGGCGAGGCGTTGAACACCGAGAGGTGGGCCATGCGCCGGTCGGGGATGGCCTCCAGGATGCGCTTCTGAAGCAGGGGCCGCCGGAGGATCTTCTCGGTGAGCGGGATCGGCGAGGCGTCGAGGCACGAGATCAGGGTGAGCCGCCGCCGCGCGTGGCTACCCGGCACGCCGGAGAGCAGGTGCAGGTAGTAGTCGACGATGGAGGGGTTGAGCGGCTGGCTCGTGACGTAGACGAGGTGCGTGCGCGGCTGACGCAGGAGCATCAGCATGTAGAGCAGCCGCTCCTCGTAGTGGTGCACGCCGGTGACCTTGGCGAGCTCCTCAGCGTTCAGCGAGAGGCTGGGCACGACGAGCACGGTGTGCTCGATGCGCGGGTTGGCGGACACCTCCCGAAACAGCTCCGGCAGACGGAGCTTGAGGGTCTCGAAGGCGGCGAGCTCAGCGGGGGACGACGGGGCGGGGTGCTGCATGGCCTGAGCATATCGCAAGGCGGCGCTTCTTGGTGCGGAGCACAACCCCCCATGATAGGGGACCGCTCCAAAATCAAGGATCCAGCCCATGAAAGCCTTCGAGACCACCCTGTTCATCCCCGCCCGCCCCGAGCGCGTCTGGGCGCTCCTGACCGACGCGCAGGCCTACCCCCGCTGGAACCCCACGGTCACCCGGGTCGAGGGCGAGATCCGCCTGGGCGAGAAGATCACCGTCCACGCCCGCATCAGCCCCGACCGCGCCTTCCCCGTCACCGTGGCCGTCCTTGAGGCCAACCAGCGCATGGTGTGGTCCTCCGGGATGCCGCTCGGCGCCTTCAAGGGCGAGCGCAGCTTCACCCTCACCCCCCGCGCCGACGGCTCCGGCGTCGACTACAAGATGCGTGAGGAGTTCACCGGCTGGCTCTCGGGCCTGATCACGAAGAGCATCCCCGACCTCACGCCAGAGTTCGTGGCCTTCGCCGAGGCGCTGTCCAACGAGGCGCAGATGACGGAGATGCCGGGGCGGTGAAGGTCAGTCTGTGTTGGGTGCGCGCTGACGATTGACCAGCGGCGACCTACTTCGCCCCCACCCCCAACAACACCACCGGCACCGTCTTCA
>JBEAVX010000807.1:0-3588 GCA_041160755.1 Pseudomonadota bacterium | reverse complement strand
CCTCTACCTTGAGCCCGGTGTGCCGCACGATGGTGCGAAGGGCCTCGGCGCGTCGCAGCGCGCGGGTGCGCGCGAGCACCTGCTCGATCTCCCCCACGAGCGCGCGGCTGTCGTGGTTGAGGTGCACGTTGGTGAGGATGATCGCGGGCATCGCCTCGTGCTCGATCGACGACTCAGCGCAGAGCCAGCTCCCGATGTTCTCCTTGAACCGATCGAAGAGCAGCCCGGCCACGACACCCTCAGAGAGCACATCGTAGAGCTGGTCGGCCACAGGGAGCTGCTCGACCTTCCGCATCATCTCGCCAGCCTGGACTCGGCTGAGCAGCCCAGAGATGACCCCGCGGCGAAGGAGCAGGATGTCGTCCTCGGAGGACTCCGACCCGATCAGCTCGCCGGAGGTGACCATCAGGTGGAGCGAACCACCACGCCCGGTCACCGTGAGGCGACCGACAAAGCCCTCATCCAGGGAGCGGAGGAGCTCATCTCGGAGAAAGTAGTTCAAGCTCGACCTGCTCCGGCGGGACACGTCATGGGTGTAGGCGACCTGACAGGACGGAGGCCGAGGGCCGTCGTCCGCCTGCTGGGCTGATCCTATGGGAAGTGATCAGCCCAGGTCAACGTAACACAGCGAAGTGTCCGCGCGTGCACCCGCCAAAACAACGCTGCTTCGGTGAATCTGGACGATTTGGAGGCGCAAATCACGGGTTTGGGCCAAACCGATCAGGCCGCTACGGCGGCGAGCGGGTGATCGGGCCCGACCACTTCGGTGAGGCGCGAGCGCGCGCGCGACAAGCGCGACATCACCGTGCCGAGCTTGATGTCGAGGCGCTCGGCGATCTCGGCGTAGCTCAGGTCACCGTAGTAACGCAGCATGAGGATCTCCCGGTGCTCCGGCGTGAGCCGGTCCATCGCCAGGAGCAAGGAGTCGCGCAGCTCCTCGGTGAAGATCAGCTCCGCAGACTGGCTGGGGCGGCCTTGGGGCAGGGCCTCTTCAGGGAGCCCGCTGAGCAGGGTGGCGCGGCGGCGCTTGTCGCGAACGTTGTTGAAGCACAGGTTCGTGGTCACCCGGTAGAGCCAGGCCCGCAGCTCAAACTCGGGCAAGAACAGGCGCGGCTCACGCATCGCGCGAATGAAGACCTCTTGGAGAAGATCCTGGGCCTCTTGGGGGTCCTTGAGGATGGAGGTCGCCCGGAGATGAAGCGGCGAGTGGTACTTACGCACCACGAGGCCCATCGCGAGGCCCCGGTCGCGGGCGGCGAGGCGCTTGATGTCGCCGTCATCGGGGGCGCGGCGGCCAGAGTCGCAGGGCAGAACGGAGCGCGTGGCGGTGGCGGCGAACATGAGGGCCTCCTCGGGTCGGGGTCTCGATTCGGCCGCAAGGACGCGCGGTTCTAGGAGGTTCTTCGGTCATCGCTTGTCACTTGAAGTCCTCTGTTGGTCTTCATCCCTCACGACACGACGCGCCGCGTCCCGCGCTTGTCGCCGCCCGCCGTCGCCCGTCGCGCCACGCCAACCCACCACCCCGGACAGCTCCAGACCCCTAAATCGTGGCGCCCGTGGTTCAATTCGGCCATCGCCCTAGGCCTTGACGCCGCTCGCGTCGGGGACGATGGTATGCTCTCTTGGGCGCGATCTGCGCAGCGCGCTCGTTATGCAGCAGGAGTCCGCGGTGGAAGCTGACAGCAACGTGATGGAGGTCAAGGACCTCGTCGAGGCCATCGTCAAGTCGATGGTCGATCAGCCTGAGAAGGTGATCTGCCGAGAGGTGCAAGGCACCCACTCGTGCGTCCTTGAGCTTGAGGTGGCCAAGGAAGACATCGGCAAGGTCATCGGTCGGAAGGGCATTCACGCTGATGCGATCCGCCGCATCGTCCACGCCGCAGGCGGCAAACGTAAGATGCGCTACGTCCTGGAGATCATTGAGGATCGCTGAAGACCGCCGCGCCGCCCCCCGGCGTCGCCTTACTCGGTGATCCCAGGGATCCGCACGCCGCGCTCATGGGCGACCTCGATCGCGCGCTCATACCCGGCGTCGGCGTGGCGAATCACGCCCATGGCGGGATCGACGGTGAGCACCCGCTCCAGGCGGCGCGCCGCGGCGGCGGTGCCGTCCGCGACGATGACCTGGCCGGAGTGGAGGGAGTAGCCCATCCCGACGCCGCCGCCGTGGTGGAAGCTCACCCAGCTCGCCCCGTTCACGGCGTTGATCATCGCGTTGAGGATCGGCCAGTCGCCCACGGCGTCAGAGCCGTCACGCATGGCCTCGGTCTCGCGGTTGGGCGACGCCACGGAGCCGCAGTCGAGGTGGTCGCGGCCGATGACGATCGGCGCCTTCACCTTGCCCGTGGCCACGAGCTCGTTGAACAAGAGCCCGGCCTTGTGCCGCTCGCCGTAGCCCAGCCAGCAGATGCGCGCCGGGAGACCTTGGAACTGCACCAGCTCACCGGCGAGCATCAGCCAGCGCTTGAGCGCCTGATCCTCGGGGAAGAGCTTGAGCAGGGCTTGGTCGGTGGTGAAGATGTCTTGGGGGTCGCCGGAGAGGGCCACCCAGCGGAACGGGCCTTTTCCTTCGCAGAACAGGGGCCGGATGTACTCGGGGACGAAGCCGGGGATCTCAAAGGCCCGGGCGTTCCCGCCGTCCACGGCGCCCGCGCGCAGGTTGTTGCCGTAGTCCACCCCTTTGGCGCCCGCGGCCATCATGTCGAGCATGCCCTGGACATGGGCGGCCATGCTCTGCTTGGCGAGGCGCACGACCTCGGCGGGGTCACGCTCGCGGAGCTCGGCGAGGGCCTCGGCGCTGATCCCGTCGGGGATGTAGCCGTGAAGGGGGTCGTGGGCCGAGGTCTGGTCGGTGACGAGGTCGGGGATGACGCCTCGGCGCACGAGCTCGGGATACGCCCAGGCGGCGTTCGCGACAACACCGATCGAGCGCGGCAGGCGCGCGGCCCGGCACTCCTCCACCCGGCGCAGGGCGGCGTCGAGGTCCGGGGCCAGCTCATCGAGGTAGCCCGTCTCGACCCGGCGCTGGATGCGGTGGGGATCGACGTCAAAGCCCAAGAACACCGCGCCGTTCATCGTCGCGGCGAGGGGCTGGGCCCCGCCCATGCCGCCCAAGCCCGCCGAGACGATGAGCCGCCCGGCCAGGTCGCCGTCGAAGTGTTGGCGCGCGGCGGCGGCGAAGGTCTCGTAGGTGCCCTGAAGGATGCCTTGGGTGCCGATGTAGATCCACGAGCCGGCCGTCATCTGGCCGTACATCATCAGGCCCTTACGCTCAAGCTCGTGGAAGTGCTCCCAGGTCGCCCAGCGGCCCACGAGATTCGAGTTGGCGATGAGAACACGCGGCGCGTCGGCGTGGGTGCGCAGGATCGCGACCGGCTTGCCCGACTGAACGAGGAGGGTCTCGTCGTCCTCCAGGTTCTGCAAGGACCGGATGATCCCGTCGTAGGCGTCCCAGTTGCGGGCCGCGCGGCCGGTGCCGCCGTAGACGACGAGGTCCTCAGGGCGCTCGGCGACGTCGGGGTCGAGGTTGTTCAGGAACATCCTCAGCGCCGCCTCTTGCACCCAGCCCTTACACGTCAGCGTAGGGCC
>JBEAVX010000805.1:0-2796 GCA_041160755.1 Pseudomonadota bacterium | reverse complement strand
GTCGTCGCCCGAGCCGATGTTCGCGCTTGGCTCATTGAGGTGAAAGACTATCGGGTGGTCTCTTCGCCACCTCAGCCTACGAAGGTCGCGGCCCTGCCAACCATCGTCATTCAGAAGGCGGTGGACAGCCTCGCCGGGCTCACCGCGCTCGCGGCCGGCGCGGGGAACAGTCACCTTCAAGCCCAGGCACAGGCCACGCTCCAGACCACGACCCGGCGTCTCGTCCTGCACTTGGAGCCCACCCCTGGGCACCACCCCTACGCGGCCCTCTGCCCCAACCCCGCGAACGTGCTGCTCAAGCTCCAGCAAGCCCTCCGCGCACAGGCGCCTGCCGGACTTCACCCCGAGCCGCTGGTGTTGAGCCTTCGCACCACTCCCGCTGCGAACGTCCCCTGGTCCACCCTCTGAGCGGAGCCGCTCCCCATGCCCCTCCTCCTCCTCGCCCTGCTCCAGTCCCTCACCGCCCTCGCCGGTGAGCCCGCGCCCGCCGCGCCGACGCCGCCCGCCGAGACGCCGCCCGCCGCGCTGAAGGTCTACGAGGGCACGCTCCTCAGCCGCAAAGGGGACACGCTCACGATCACCACCACCGGGGGCGAGGCGCCGCCGGTCGGGGCCACGGGCACGCTCTCCAAACACATCGTGAAGCAGATGTTCGGCGCCGAGGTGGTCATGTGGCTCACCGTCGCCGACGTGAAGGTGAGCGCGGTGAGCAAGACCACGGTGACGCTCACCCTCGTCGAGGAGACCTCGGTGATCACCGTCGATGGCCAGAAGGTCGATCACTTCACGAAGGACAGCAAGACGCGGCTGGAGTGGGCCGCGCCCTGAGCCGCGCTCAGCGCCCGTGCTGGGTGGAGGGGTCGTCCTCCACGGGCTCGTCCCCGCCGAAGGTGTCTGGCAAGGGCTCGCCCCGGGAGAGGCGGGTCAAGGTCTCGTCCAAGGCGAAGAACAGGCGCTCGTTGCCTTCAGGCCGATAGCCCTGGAGCTTCGCGCGATATCGCGGCACGTTCTCCAAGAAGTGCGCGATCAGATCCGCGTCCAAGCGCTCCCAAGACTCGCCGAAGCCCTCGGTGTAGATCGCGTGCGCGTTGAGCACCTGCTCAAACTGTTTGGCGACCGGCACACAGAGCACGGGTTTGCGCAGGTGAACCGCCTCAGAGAGCAGGGTGAAGCCCGCGTTGGTGATGACGGCCCGGGCGCTGGCGAGGTTCTGGATGAAGCCCTGCTCCGAGAAGCGGTGCAGGCGCACGTTGCCCAGGTCTTCGTCGCGGTTGAAGCCGTAGACCTCAAACCGCTGGTGGGTCATCGCCTGGAGCGCCGGGAGCAAGGCCTGGAACGTCGGCGAGGTCTGGTAGACCAGCACATGGTCGCCGTCGGTCGGCCGCGCGTCGAGGATGGAGGTGCGGAGGATCGGCGGCACGAGGGTCGTGCGGTGTTTACGCACCGGGCGGGCAAAGAACGTCGTGATGAAGTAGTGCGCGCAGCCCGGCAGCTTCGCCTTCACCAAGGCCTTCGTGAGCCGGTAGTCGGTGAGGGACTCCGGCGGCAGGTCGTCGTGGCGGCAGCGGTTGATGATCTGCATGTTGTCGATGCTGATCACGGGCAGGCCCTGGTTCTGGGCGAACATCCAGGCGAAGGAGTCGAAGTCGCTGATCACGACGTCGGGGGCGAAGCCGCCGATCAGGGCGAGGTACTGGCTGACGTTCGTGCTGATGTTCGTCGGGAGCTGGAGCAGGTTCGAGATCACCGTCTCGCGGCGCTGCACGACGTTGTCGTCGTAGACGATGTGTAAGCCATGAATCCGCTCCACATCGGGGAACCGCTCCCGCAGGAACGTGTTCGCCCGCCCGCTCGCGAGCACCTTCACGGTGTGCCCCTGGGCGAGCAGGTGGTTGATCACCACTGAAGACCGCGTCGCGTGGCCCATTCCTTCGCCGACGACACCATAGAGCACGTTCATCTGAACCTCCTGCGCCCCCTCTATCCCGGCGACGGGCCCGCGCGGAGCCCGGCGAGGCCCGCGGGAAAACGCGCCTAACTCCATAGGCGGCTTAGCGTTCGAGTCGTGTTAACCTTATGAGCGGACCTCTGCGTCAAAGGTCAGATGCTCCCGCTCCTCCTCGCCCTGCTCACGCCGACCGCCCAAGCGGCCTGCCCGAGCCGCCTCACGGCGGAGGCGCTCGACGCCCGCCTGCTCGCCGCCCAAGACCCGGTGGTGTACGCTGAGCCCGCCGCTGAGGCCACCTTAGACGAGCTGGAGGCCCTGATTCGCGGCGGCTGCATCGACGGCCCGGCGCCCAAGACCACCCTCGCCGCGCTCTTCCTCGCCCAAGGCGCCTACGAGACCTTACGACCTGGGGGAGATCCCGTCGCGGCGAGCCTCGCCTATGATCGCGCCGCCGCCTTAGGCGCCGCCCCCGAGCCCGCGTATGGCGCCGATGTGCGCGACGCCTTGGCCAAAGCCAGCGGCCCCCGGGCGCCGGGCACCTTGGACCTCTGGCCCCAAGGCGCCGTCCTGCCGATCTACCTCGACGGCGAGGCCCTGCAGAGCCTCGGTGAGCACCCCGCCCCGTCCGGCGTTCACCTCGTCCAGTGGACCACGACAGACGGCGTCTGGAGCGGCGCCTGGGTAGAGCTTCGCCCCGGTGAGGTCGCGACCGTCGGCGAGCGCCCACCGCCGATGATCATCGTGCGGGAGCTGCCGCCGGAGCCTACGCCCGAGACCGCGGCGACCCCTGAGCCGACGCCCGAGGCGACTCCCAAGACGCCCCCCGAGCCGCCCGCGCTCACCGAGGC
>JBEAVX010000790.1:0-3289 GCA_041160755.1 Pseudomonadota bacterium | reverse complement strand
CTGATGGTCTACGCCCCCCAAGACCCGTCCCTGGCGGTGTGGTACCCGTTTCACCACTACTCCCCGGAGTGGGTGGCGCTGCGCTGGGCCCTCGCGCATGGCGCCCTCGCGCGGTTCTGTGATCTCCCCCAGCGCCACCGCCTCGGCCAGCCCAACGACGCCGACCGGGGCGACGGCCTCGCCGCCTTGGCCGCCGCCGCTGGCTACGACGACGCCGACACCTTCTGGGAGGACTGCTTTGAGTCCCGCGAGACCGACGAGGGGCTGTTTGACGCGGTGTTCGTCGCGATGGCGGCCCTTCGTGAGCACGATCTCATCCCGGCCTCGCCCCGAGAGGCCCAGCGAGAGGCCTGGATGCGCCGGGTGGTGCGGGAGACCCAGAAGGAGGGCGCCAAACGTATCGCCATCGTCTGTGGTGCATGGCACGCCCCGGCGATCGTGAGCGACGCCGCCCGACGCGACGACGACCAGCGCCTCAAGGGCCTGCCCAAGGTGAAGGTGGAGTGTACATGGGTGCCGTGGAGCGAAGGCAAGCTCGCCTTACAGAGCGGATATGGCGCCGGGGTGAAGGCGCCGGGGTGGTACAAACACCTCTTTGAGCACGCTGAAGATCGTGACATCCGCTGGGTGGGCCGAGCCGCCGAGCTCTGGCGCACGAGAGGCCAAGACGTCTCGCCGGGGCACACCGTCGAGGCCGTTCGCCTCGCCCGGGCCTTGGCCGCGTTGCGGGGTCGCCCCGCGCCGGGCCTCACCGAGCTTCAAGAGGCCCTACAAGCCACGGTCTGCGGCGGTCGTGAGGCGCCGATGGCCCAGCTTCGCCGCGCGCTGGAGGTCGGCGAGGCCATCGGCGTGGCCCCGGCCGGGGCGCCGATGATGCCGATTCAGCGCGATCTTGAGCAGCAGGTCACCCGACTTCGCCTTCGCCCGCTCCGCGAGGCCGAGCACCCGCCCGATCTCACCCTCGATCTTCGTGATGAGCTGGGCCGGGCCCGCAGCGCGCTCTTGCGCCGTCTCAACCTCCTCGGCGCGCCTTGGGGTGAGACCCGAGATCAGACCGGTCGCGAGCGCGGCAGCTTCGCCGAGGTGTGGCGGCTGCGCTGGCGCCTGGACATGCCGCTGCGTCTCATCGAGGCCGCGCCGTTCGGGAACACCGTCGCCGCCGCCGCCGGGGCCAAGGCCATCGCCCGCTGCCAGGCCAGCCTGGAGCTCCCCGCGCTCACCGAGCTCCTCGACGAGGTGCTGCTCGCGGATCTGCCCGAGGCCGTAGACCCTCTGCTCACCGCCCTCTCCTCCCGGGCGGCGCTGTCGACGGATCTGTCTCATCTGCTGCGCTGCCTCGGCCCCTTGGCCCAGATCACCCGTTACGGCGACGTGCGCGCCACCCCCGCCGAGCGGGTGCGCCCGGTGCTGCTGGCGCTGTTTGAGCGCGCCGTCGTCGGCCTGCCCGCCGCGTGCCGGGGCGTAGACGACCTCGCCGCCGAGCGTCTGTGCGAGAGCGTCGAGGCCGCGCACGTCGCGATCCTCACCTTAGACGACGCCGGGATGCTCAGCGAGTGGGCCGTGGCGCTGCGCCGACTGTGTGAAGAGGACGACGCCCACGGGCGGCTGCGAGGCCGCGCGACGCGGCTGATGTTGGAGGGTGGCCGCCTCGACGGCGCCGAGCTCGCCCGCCTCGCGCGGCTGAACCTCACCACGGCGCGCTCCTTGGGGGACGCGGCGGGCTGGCTGGAGGGTGTCCTCGCCGGGAGCGGGCTGTTGCTCATCCACCAGGACGGGCTCTGGGCCGCCTTGGATCAGTGGCTCTCGGATCTGCAAGACGAGGATTTTCGGGCGCTCTTGCCCGTGGCCCGCCGGGCGTTCGCGCACTTTAGCCACGCCGAGCGCCGGGCGATGGGCGACAAGGTGCGCGCCTTGGGCCTCGCCCCCACCGCCGATGCTCGCCTCGGCCCGCCCATTCACGACGGACGCGCCCGCCGGGTGCTGCCCGCCCTGGCCGCGCTGCTCGGCGCCCGCGCCGCTGGAGACCCTGTATGAGCGACGCCCTGCACGACCCCCGCCTGAGCCGCTGGCGCCTCGTGCTCGGCGGAGGCGGCGACGACGACGGCCTGAGCCCATCCCTCACAGACGATGAGCTCGCCATGGACCGGGCCTTGGAGGCGCTCTACGACAGCGACCGCTCCGGGGGCCTGGGCAGCGCGTCGCCCAAGGTGCACCGCTGGCTGGCCGATCTGCGCCGCTGCTTCCCCCAGAGCGCCGTTCGGGTGATGCAGCGGGACGCCCTGGAGCGCCTGCGCCTCACCCGCCTGCTCACCGAGCCCGAGCTGCTGGAGTCCATCGAGCCCGACCCACAGCTCGTCGCCACCTTGCTCACCCTTCGTGGCGCCTTGCCCGCCCGGGCCCGAGACGCCGCGCGGCAGCTCATCACCCGAGTCGTCGAGCAGCTCCGCCGACGCCTCACCGAGCCCACCCGGGCCGCCCTGCGGGGCCGCCGCGCGCCGGGGCGCCTCAAGCACCGCCCGCGTCTGGCCGAGATCGACTGGCACCGCACGATCCTCAAGAACCTGCGCCATGTGCAGGCCGATCGCCGCACGATCATCGCCGAGACGCTGGTCGGTCACTCACGCAGCAGCGCCGGGCTCAACGAGGTGATCCTGCTGGTCGATCAGTCGGCCTCGATGGCGCCGTCTGTGGTGTATGCCAGCGTCTTCGCGGCGGTGCTCGGCGGCCTGTCCAGCGTTCACACGCGCTGGGTGGCGTTTGACACCGAGGTGGCCGACCTCACCGATCACATCCACGATCCCGTCGAGCTGCTCCTCGCCGCGCAGCTCGGCGGCGGCACCGACCTTCGCCGGGCCTTGGCCTACGCCTTGGGCCAGCTTCAGCGCCCCGAGCGCACCGTCGTGGTGTTGATCTCCGATCTGTTCGACGGCGGCGACGCCCAGCGCACTGTAGACGTCGCCGCCGAGATCGTGCGGCGTGGCGCCCAGCTCATCGTGCTCCTCGCGCTCTCCGACGAGGGCCGCCCGGCGTACAATCCCCAGCTCGCCGCGGCCTTGGCTGAGCATGGCGTGTTCGCGTTTGGCTGCACGCCCGATCTTTTCCCTGAGCTGATGTCCGCCGCCCTGCGCCGCGACGACCTCTCGCTGTGGGCCGCGCGGCGAGGGGTCGTGACCGCCCGGGGAGAGGACTAACCCTCCGCCGGGCGGCCCAGATCGGCCTAGCGCCTCAGCGCCCGAGCAGGGCGGCGTAGGCCTCGGACTGTGTGGGATCTGCGGCGATGTCGTAGAGC
>JBEAVX010000785.1:0-5899 GCA_041160755.1 Pseudomonadota bacterium | reverse complement strand
TACCCGATCCACCTCGGGCTAGGCTTCTCCAACGCCTACACCCCCGAACGCAGAGCGCCGCCGCCGCGTTAATCTTCGGCCTCTCCTCGGAGCCGACCATGCCCGTGATCCAGTCCATCGGCGATCTGCTGCTTCAGCTCCCGCGCGGCGCGATGGCGCTGATCGGCCTCATCATCCTGCTCGCCGGGGCGCGCATCTACCCCTTCGTGATCATGGCGCCGGGCTTCGCCTTGGGCGTGGCCTTGGTGCTCTCGTTGCCGATCGCCTTGGAGCCGACCACCCTCGGCCTCACCGCCGTGATCGTCGGCGCCGCCGGGGCGGCCCTGTGCCGCAGCGTCGAGCGCTTCGCGATCTGGGGCATCGGCGCGGTGATCACCGGCACGGCCGCCTTGTGGTTGTGGCCGCTGTTCCGCCCCGGCGAGGCGCCGTGGACGGTGTCCCTCGTCGGCGGCGTCTTGGGCCTGCTGCTCTTCCCGGCGCTCTTTCGCTGGGCGCTCAAGCCGATCACCGCCACCCTGGGCGCGATGTTGATCACCTGGAGCCTGGGCTGGCAGGAGCGGCCGCTGATCTTCGCCGGGCTGCTGGCGGTGGGGCTGGTGTCGCAGCTCGGCGTGTTTCGAGGGAAGGCGAAGCAAGAGGAGTGAGCCCTGGCGCGCGGTCAGCGCCCCAAGGCCACCTCACCCCGGCGGCGGGCAGGCGCACCCACAGGTGCCCAGCGTCCTCCACCCAGCCCGGCGTGGCGCCGCCCTCTAGCGCCGCGAGGCTCTCGACCTCGGCCAGCGCCGCGCCGCCCAGGGTGACCGAGCCCGGCGCGCCGTCAAGCCCCACAAACTCCACGAGCAGGCCTTGGGTGAACACCGCCCCCGGGGTCCAGGTGAGCCGCGCGCCGTCGTCTGTGCTGGCCTGGGCGATGCGCCCGCCGTCGTAGAGCACAAACGCGCCCTCGGCCGCACCCGCCGGGCCAGGGAACACCCGGGCGTAGAGCAGCCCGGCGTCTTGTGCGAAGGAGTCCACGGTGTCGGGGGTGTCTGTGGGCGAGAGGGTGTCGATGGTGGGGCGCAACATCGGGACGATCCCACCCTCGGCCAGATAGAGCGGCAGGCGATCCAGAGGCGCGGGCACGGTCTGCTCGCCAGGGCCCTCGATGATCGTGTCGTCGAACCAGTGGATAAATCGACCGGGCGGCACCACCAAGGCGCGCTCACGGGCGCCGCGCTCAATCACCGGGGCGACGAGCAGCGAATCTCCGAGCATGTAGGTGTCGTCCGGGTGAACGCCGAGCTCGGGGTAGGCGAGCCCCAAGGCGCGCACGATGGGGCGACCGTCTTGGAGCAAGGCCTGGGCGTAGCTCCACAACATCGGGAACAAGCGCAGGTGCAGGCGGGTGTACTCCCGATAGGACGCGAGCAGCTCCTCGTCGAAGCCGTTGTCTTCAGTCGTCTCCCAGGCCACGTCGTTTGTGCTGGTCCCGATCTGCATCACGGCGGTGAGCGCGGTGTGCTGAAACCAGCGCATGAACAGCTCTTTGTCGGGCGGGGAGTGGCGGTAGCCGCCGGTGTCGGAGGCGAAGAGGGGGAAGCCAGAGGGCCCCAAGCTCATCGACGCCGAGACCGCCGCGGGCAGTCCCCCGACGGCGGTGTACACCTCGCCGTCGCGGTTGGTGTCCTGCTCACCGTGTCGGGCGAAGCTCGCGTCGAGGTCGCCGGGCCAGATCACCCGGGTGTAGGCCTGGCTGCCCCAGGTGCCCGCGCGACACAACAAGAAGCCGCCGTCATCGGGCAACATCTCGGCGTAGGTCTGGTGGTAGAGGAGGGCGTAACGGCGGTGCATGGTGCGCTCGTCGCTGCCGTCCTCAAACGCCCAGGCGAGGCGCCCGCCGTTCAGGCCGGGCACGATGTCCTCGCCGTAGTCGAGCTTAAAGCCCTCGACGCCGAGGTCCGTGTATCGCTGAATGAGGCTCTGCCAGGCCGCCGTCGCCGCCTCGTCGGTGAAGTCGATGGGGTCGGACCAGTTATTGAACACGATCGGCACGACGGGCGGGAACCAGCCCTCCTCCAGGGCCTGCTGGTGCAGGGCGCCAGCCTTCTCTTCGACATAGGGCGTGTGCCAGAGGGCCAACCGAAAGCCCAAGCTGTGCGCGAGCGCGATCATGCCCTCGGGATCAGGGAACCGCGCGTCGAAGTCGAAGCTGTTCACGGCGTTGGCGTAGGGGCGATCGATCCAGTAGCCGCTCGTGGCGAGGTCGAGCGCGCGGAGGGTCTCTAGATCGGCGCGCACCTCGGCCTCGTCCGCGCTCTCGTCGCGCCACACCCAGGGCCCGAGGGCCCAAGGCGCGGGCAAGGTGGGGAACACCGTCGTCTCGTAATAATGCCGGGTGATGTCGAGGGGGTGGTCCGCCGCGTACAGATGAAAACGGAGGCCCTCGGCGCTGTCTTGGCCGAGGCCGAAGGTGACCTCGACGAGGCTGTCGTCTTGGGTGGCCACGTCAAACACGCCGGGGTGGAGATCCTCGACGAACAGACCCCAGCCGGTCGTGCCGATGAGGAGCGGCACGGGCACATGGGCCTCGTTGTAGCCGCTCTCTAGGTTGAGATCGAGCTCGATCTGCATGGCCCGGCGGGCGCCGCGATGCTCGGGGCGATCAAACAGCTCGCCGAGGCCATAAAAGCCCTCGGTGGGGCTCACCCGTGGGCGCAGGCGCACATAGCCCGCGCGGGTGGCCGTGGCGGCGTCGGGCGTGAGGTGAAGGGCGAAGCTTCCGGCGCTCACCTCCTCGATGGTGAGCGTGGCCTCGGCGTCGTCGGCGAAGCGGAGCGTCCAGGCGCCGGGGCTGCCCTCGACGGGGAGGATCTCGACGACGGAGACGTAGTCCGCGTCTTTGTCCTCAAACCAGGGGTCGTAGCTCAAGGTGTCGGGGAGCTCATCGCGCAGGCCGAGCTGGAGGCCATCGGCGGGCAAGGTCAGGAGCGTCGTGTCGTCGCGACGCAGGGTGATCGTGAGGCCCGGCGCGTCGAGGTCTAGGCAGAAGCGCGCGGCGCACTCGTCAGGCGCCTCGTCGCGGCGACAGCCGAGGAGCGTGAGCAGGAGGAGCGTGGCGGCGGAGGCGCGAGGCATGATGGACCCTCGGATGGAGGGACAGCATACCCGGCGCGAGGGGCGAGCGGCGCGGCGAGGGGCTTAAGAGGCCCAGCCGAACAGCGGGCGCAGACGCCAAGTGCTCAGGTGGGGCGTGGCGCTCACGACGCGGTTGTAGCCCTTGGCGAGCACGACCTTGCCCTTGCGAGAGAGCATCAGCGCCAGGGTGGCGCCGCCGAGCACCGAGCCGCCGGGGAAGGTGAAGGCCATGACCGTCGCGAGGAGCGTACACAGGCGGCGGTTGACGGCCTCTAAGCGGTGAAGCTGCCAGCCCGCGCGCAAGAGCAGGGCCGAGAACACCGCGACGAGCACGCTGGCGAGCCAGGCGAGGCCCCCGGCGAAGGGCGCGAGCCAGGAGGTGTGGATCGTGCCCGCGAGGTAAGGCGCCCCGGCGGCGCCGATGAGGCCCACGCCCGCGGTCATCATCCACAGGCGGCCCATCCAGCGCAGGGCGATCTCGACCTTGAGGTGCTCCCGACGGGCGCGCTCAAGGCGGGCGACCACCGCGTCTACGGAGCGGGTGGCGTCGATGAGCAGGGCGTCGCGGAGGGTCGGTCGAGTCACGGCCCCAGTATAAGCGCGGACCCCGCCGACGCCAAGCGCCGGTTAGACGATGGCGATGACGCCCCTCTGCGCCCTGAACGTCCCCTGCCCCGCCGCGCGGCTCCGCGCCGTCGCCAACGACCCCGCGTCCTGGTGGTCCCCCGACGCCTCGCTCCAGGACGGCCTGCTCCGCGCAGAAGGCCAGGTCTTGCGCGCGGCGCCCGATCCGCAGGGCCTGCGCCTCTGGGGGGATGGCCTCGACGCCTCCCTGCGCTGCCTCGACGGGCGGGTGGAGGTCTGGGCCGAGGTGAGCCCTGAAGACGCCCCTGAGCACCGCCTGGCCTGGGCGTCACTCCTCGACGGCCTCGCCTTCGCCGCCACCCTCGACGCGCCGCCGGTCTGGGCGCGGATCACCGCTGAAGCCGCGCTCTCGTACAGCGACGCCTGGACCAAGCTCATCGGCCCGCGCGGCCTGCGTGGGGTGCGAGGCCGCCAGCCCGGCCAAGCCCTGCGCCTGCGCCTTGGCCGAGAGGATGTGGGCCTCAACGCCACGATGGTCCGGATCGACGCCCCCCGAGCCTTCACCTTGGACCTCGACGCCTTCGGCGGGGCGCGGCTGCGGGTCGGGCTGTGGCCTGGGGCGACGATGACCGGCCTCGTGCTTGACCTGCTGAGCCGGGCGCCCGCTGAAGACGGCCTCATCACGTCTTGGCGTGAGGCCCTGGTCAGCGGGTTTCGCCCGGCATGGCTCGATCAGGTCAGCCCCGTCACGCCGGATTAATCCATGGGGAACCTTCGTGATCCGAGGTGCAGCGGCGCGGCGACGAGCCCCAGGGCCCGCGCGGCCTCGGCGTAGGCGCTCGCCTCCGCGTCGGTCACCGGGCCGGTGATCCGGGGCAGCTCTGGGCGGGCGGCCAAGACCAGCGCCTCCCACTGGCAGCCGGGCAGGCCCAGCGGGTCGGCGGGCAAGATCGACGCGGCGGCGGCTTGAAGGTCGGGCGCCGGGATGAGGACCGGCGCCTGGGCCGTGGTGAGCAGGCCGCCGCCGAGCACGATCACGTCCCCGGCGCGGTCCATCCGCGCCCAAGCGGCCTCGACGGGCACCGCCGGAGGGAACGAGTCGTCGATGAGCACGACGCCGACGGGCAAGGCCTCGGCGGGCCACACGTCCCCTTCGCTCGTCGCGGCGAGGATCAGCGGGGCGTCGAGCTGGTCGCGGGCGCGTAGGCTCACCCGCACACCCTCGGCGGCCAAGGACTCCGCGAGCCGGTGGAGCCGGGCGGCGGCCTCGGGGCGATCACAGAGCTGCACCTCGGCCACCGCCACCCGCCGCCGCAAGGCCGCCAAGGCGCCGAGCCCGATCGCGCCGCAGCCGAGCACCCCCACACACAAGGGCGGCGCCAGCTCCACCCGAGACATCGCCTGGAGCGTGGTCTCGACGATGGCGGTGATCGTCAGGGCGTGGCCCGTCGTGAGCGGCAGCGGGCTGTTGAGCCCGGCGCCGAAGTTCAGGCGGGTCGGCAGGCGCCCGGCCAAAGACGCGGCTTTGGCCCCGGCCTCGGCCGCCAAGGCCAAGGCGGCCTGGGTGTGGGCCTCCAGGCCCGGGCGCTCCAGCTCATCGGCGCCGAGGGGCAGGGCGATGACGAGGCTCTCGCCGAGCGCGGTGTGGGCGCTGCCGACGGCCCGGGGGCGATCTCCTTGGGTCTGCCGCCACATCGGGCCAAAACCCACGGGCAAGGTCGTGATCAAGGCCGCCGAGGGCCCGGGGCGCAGCCGATGAATCAGGGCCTCGGGCGACTGGCCCAGCGCCTCGGACACCCAGACGGTCAAGAGGCTCTCGTCGCCGACGATCCGCGCGGCGACGTGGACCAGACACCCCGCCGGGGGACGAAGCGCGGAGGCGTCGAGGGTGAGGGTCGGGCGCCGGGCCTGCTCGATCACCGTGACGCTCACCTGGGCGCCGATGGCGCGGCTGGGGCTGAGCCCGGGGAAGGCCCGGATGAGCTGGCCCGGGCCGGGGGCGTGGGCCAAGGCGTCGTGAAGGCTCCGCGCGGCGTCTTCAGGGCGCTCGACCCGCACGGGCAGCATCCACGCCAAGGGGCCCACGAGGCGGGCCGAGGCCATATCGCGGCCTGAGACGGCGACGCCGATCTCGACGGGGCCGCCCAGGGCGCGGGTGAGGCCCATGAGCAGGTCGCTGACGGTGACGCGACGGGAAAGA
>JBEAVX010000774.1:0-4209 GCA_041160755.1 Pseudomonadota bacterium | reverse complement strand
GCTCTACGACTGGATCTCCGCGCCGATGGTCGCCGCGCTGGTGGAGCGTGGGGAAGGCACGATGGCGATCACCGACCCCCTGGAGGGCGTGTTCACCTACCTGCAGGTCTCGGTGATCGCCGGGCTCTTCGCGGCCTCGCCTGTGGTGTTCTCTCAGATCTGGCTGTTCGTGGCGCCGGGGCTCTACGCGTCTGAGCGTAAGGTCGTGCTGCCCTTGGTGATCTCGTCCACGGTCTTGCTGCTCTCGGGCGGGGCGTTCTGCTACTACGTCATGTTCGGCTACGGCTTTAAGTTCTTGCTCGACGTGGTGGGCACCGACACCGCCGCCGTGCTCTCGATGAGCGCGTATCTCTCGATGGCGATCAAGTTTTTGTTGGCGTTTGGGCTGAGCTTTCAGCTCCCGGTCGTGGTGTGGTTCTTCGCGCGGATGGGCCTCGTCGATGGCCGCGACATGATCAACTACGCCCGGCACGCCGTGGTGGCGATCTTCGTGATCTCCGCAGTGCTCACGCCGACGACGGATCCCGTGACCCAGCTCATCATGGCCGTGCCGCTCATGGGGCTGTACCTCATCGGCGCGGGCGTCGCGGCGCTCACGAGCACGAAGAAGCGCGGCTGATCCGCCTCACCAAGCCCGTGTGAAATTCGCGCGGCAAATGGTCGCGGATCCTGCGAGCTACGGTGTCGTAAGGTATGCAGAGACTCGTCAGACTCGGGCCTCGCCGTGCGCCTTCATCCAGGAGCCAAAGTGCGCGCCAACCTCCCCCTCCCCTCGCCGCGCGCTCCTTGGGGGCTCGGCGGCGCCATCGGGCTCAGCCTCGTCGGCTGGTTCGCCACCACGACGGGCAACACCCAGCCCACGGGCCCGGCCTCCTTCTGTGAGGTCTACCCCGACGCCCCAGCCTGCGCCTCGGGTGAGGTCGCCTGCACGGCCTGCCACACCACGCCGCCGAGCCTCAACCTCTACGGCGCCGACGTCGCCGCGGCGCTCTTGCCCGACCAGGAGCGGCCGCTCTCCAGCGAGCTCTACACCGCCCATCTCGGCGAGGCCCTGCTCGCGGTGGAGTCTCTGGACTCTGATGAGGACGGCGTCACGAACCTGGACGAGATCCTCGGCGGCAGCTCACCCTCAGACGCCCAGTCCACCCCGGCGCCGTCCAGCTGCGTCGATGACGAGGACGACGGCTGGTCGCTCTGCGGCTACGACGCGCAGTACGCCTACAAGAAGGTGATGCTCGACTTCTGCGGCCGCTCCCCCACCATCGGCGAGCGGCAGGCGTTCGCGGAGGCCAAAAACGCCACTTCAGCGCTGCACAACGCGCTGGACGAGTGCCTCGACAGCGAACACTGGCGCGTAAAAAACGGCCGGGTGTGGAACCTCGCCAACCGCAAGATCGGCCCGCTCCAGGCGATCAAGTCGGGCAAAGACGTCGGGCCGATCCCCTTGGCCGACTATGACGACGACTACGCCTACTTCGTCTGGACCCAGACCGACGGCCGTGACGCCCGCCTCGTGTTGACCGGGCAGACCTTCGTGAGCGCCCGGGTAGACGGCGGCGTGACGGTGTACGAGGAGTGGGACCGCACCCCGGACGAGGACCTTGAGCAGCGTGGCTACGACCGCTACCAGGCCGTCGTGAAGGAGCGCCGGGCGGGCATGCTCACGCACCGCTGGTTCTTGATGAGCAACACGATGTTCACCTCGGTGCCCCGCACCACGGCGGCCCAGGCGTATCGCGCCTACCTCGGCTACGACATCGCGCTCTTGGAGGGCCTCAACGACGTGCCGGGTGAGCCTGTCGACTACGACAGCAAAGGTGTCGGAGAGGCCGCCTGCGCCGCTTGTCACGCCACCTTGGACCCCCTCACCTACCCGTTCTCCCGCTACGAAGGCATCGGCGGCGGGCAGGGCGACTCCTACAGCTACGCGCCCAACCGCCTTAACGGCTTCACCGACGTGGATGGTGAGCTGGTCGCCGAGACCCCCGAGGCCGGGGTGCTCTTTGGTGAGCCCGTCGAGGACCTGATTCAGTGGGCCGCCGTCGCCGCGAACAGCGAGGCGTTCCGCCGGGCCACGGTGCTCGACTACTGGAAGCTCCTGTTGGGCGAGGCCCCCCGGGCCACGGAGCAGGCCGAGTTCAGCCGCCTCGTGCGGGATCTCGGCGGCGACCACGGCTACAGCGTCGAGCTCATGCTCCACGACCTCATCGACATGGAGGCCTACGGTGCGCCCTGACCTGCTTCGCGGCGTGAGTCGCGCCCTCCTCTCCGTCGCCCCGGTGGCGACGCTGCTCTTTGCCTTGGGCTGCGGCGGGGACGAATACGCCACCGTGAGCGAAAAAGCCCGAGTGAACGCCAAGTCTGGCGCCGTCTGGGGACGCGACTTGGCCAACGGCCTCGGCCTCCAAGAGTGGGAGCTGTGCTCCGAGCTCGGCGCCTACGACTGCATCAGCGAGGCCCACCGCATCACGATGGGCGGCGTTGAGCCCACGGTGCTCGGCATCGACGAGCCCCTGCCCAACGCGTCCGTGAGCGCGCCCATCGCGGTGGACCGCGTGGCGACCTCGGCCTGCGGCCTGCGCTTTGACCGCGACAAGTCCGGCGGCGCCCCGGTGATCTTTGGGCCCGTCGTCAAGAAGGACAACGCCCGCGCCCGGGAAGAGGTCGCGGACACCCTGGTTCGCCGCCTGCTCGCCCGAGAGTCGACGAAGGCGGAGCTGGAGTCCCTCGTGGCGCTGTACGACACCTTGGCCCCCATCTCCAACGACCTCACCCGCGACGGCGCCGTCGGCATGTGTGTGATCGTCGCCACCTCCACCGAAGCCTTGTTCTACTGAGAGGCCGCCATGACGCAGTCCCGTCGAGACATGCTCCGTCAGCTCGCCGCCCTCGCGGGTGTCGGCGCCGGCGCCTCCTTGTTCAACCTAGAGGCCATCGGGCAAGAGGCGAAGGACCCCCGCTTCCTCATCGTGCTGTGCGCGAGCGGCGGCGGCTCGATCATCGACGGCCCCTTGGCTCTGCGAGAGAGCGAGTCCGCCAACCCCAACACCGTGAACTGTTTCCCCGACGCCTTGGTCACGGGCTGGTCGGGCTCACCCTTCCGCGCCGTGGACCTCTCCTCTGACGCCATCGGGCCGATCCCCGCGCCGTTCTCGGTGAAGCCCTCCGACTTCTTCGGGCGGCGCCGCGAAGACCTGATGGTCGCGACGCTCACCGGCACGAGCGTCAACCACCAGGTCGCCCAGCGGCGGTCGATCACCGGGAACGAGGCCTGGCGCGGGCGCACCTTGCAGGAGCTGGTCGCCTGGCAGTACGGCGCTGAGGCCCCGATCCCCAACGTGCACCTCGTCGCGGGCATGGGCTTCAACGACTCGGGCACCGACGCCTCCGTGCCCACCTATGCGCGTCGGCAGATCGTCGCCGACCCGCTGGTGTGGCCGCTGTCGTTGGACGGCGGACGCGGCGTTCAAGGCGGCCTCTCGCCCGAGGTGCTCGCCGCCGTGCGTGGGCACCGCGACACCCAGTTTGAGCCCAAGACCCGCTTCGACCAGATCTTCAAGAACGCCCCGCGCCTCGCGGAGTGGAAGAACCTTCGCGGCGCGCCCCAGGCCAAGATCGAAGAGCTCGACCTCATCACCCGGCTCATGCTCGCGCCGGACGGCGGCAACTTCCCGCTCGGGGAGTACGGCCTCGGCAGCTCCCCCTCCGGCGACGCCGTGCGCGCGGTCTTCCCCGACTACGCGACCGACCCGCTCCACGCCCAGGCGGCCTTGGCGTTCCTGCTGCTCAAGTACCGGGTCTCGGTCTCGGTCACCTTGGGGCCGAACTTCTCCTTCGTGTTCAAGGAGGGCGGCGAGGCCACCAACGGCCTGCCCGAGAACAGCGTGCTCAACCCGCCCTTGGCCTTCGACTTCAGCCACCAGGGCCACCGCGCAGGGCAAGCCGTCGTGTGGAGCCGCCTCTACCAGATCATCGACGGGCTGATCACCCTTCTCAAGGCCGAGGACTTCGGCGACGGCACGAGCTTCTGGGATCGCACGATGATCTACGTCGCCACGGAGTTTGGTCGGCAGAAGACGCGGCCCTCCGGCGCCCAGGAGTGGGGCACGGGCCACGATCTCAACAACGGCGTCATGGTGTTCAGCCCGCTCGTGCCCGGCGACACCTTGCTCGGCGGCGTAGACCCCGACACCGGCCTCACCTACGGGT
>JBEAVX010000762.1:0-5054 GCA_041160755.1 Pseudomonadota bacterium | reverse complement strand
CTCTAAGGGGACATAGAGGCTGTCCAAGGTGAGGGTTTGGCCATCGCCATCGCCCTCACGCACCCGCAGAGCGCGCAGAGGGAGGGTACGCGCGAGGGACTCCAGCTCGGGCGGCACTGGGGCGTCCGTTTGGAGGGCCCCAGCCCCCTTGGCGACGCGAGGCATGGCAGGCAGCGGGTCGGCCGAATCATGTCGAAAGACGGCGGTGCGCACCGACCAAAGATCTGGCGCCAAGGCGCCGAAGCGGGGGTAGTCCACGTCCAGTAGGCCGAGGATGATCCCGCAGCCCGCGAGGTGCAAGGCATCTCGGGCGATGTTGACCCGCACCAAGGTCTCTGCGCGCTCTCTCCAGCTTGGCGCTTCTCCCGCCACCCACACCAAAGGGGCGAGGCCCGTCGGCGCGGAGCTGGGCAGGCCCACCACGAAGGTCCGCCCGGCGCTCGCCATCATGGCTTCGCATTGGGCACGGGCATGGCGCAAGGCCGTTCGCGACGGCGCCACGATCAGATACAGAACAAAACCCGATGAGCGCGTGAGACGACGAGGGAGGCCATCGACAAGGCGCTCCAGCTCATCGGGGCGCGGCGGGCTCAACCCTTCACCTTCACACGCTCCAAGACCGCCGGATGCACCCCGAACCAGCTCCCGCCGTTGACGTAGTGTAAGGCGAGCTCGGTCTGCAACAGGCGAACCCCCTCGGCGTTGTAGTGCATTGACTCGGGGTCTCTCAGGAGCGCCCGAAGGGGCTCCACGTCATGGGGCTGCACAATCAGCTCTTGCTGGAGGCGGTTGGACCGCAGCGCTTTGGTCACAGCCTGGGTGGTGATCGGGCCCTCCGGGGGCGAGTCGTCGATGGCGTCCCGGATGAGCCGGAAGAGGTCGCGCAGCCCACCGCCGCTCTGATCAATGAGGCGGTCCAGGTCGGCGGGGCTCGCGAAAGCTGCGTCAATGTCGAGACGCCGCGATACGACCTCTCGGAGCAGCCTGCGCCCGGTGACGACGTAGTCTTGGGTGGGTTCGGGGTGATCGGGCCGGGGCGCGACAGGCACGCTGGAGACCAAGAAGAACTTGTCGAAGTGATCTGCGATGCGCCCCGACTCAGCGAGCAGCTCTAGTGGCGCGGTGATGACCAGCGGCGCGGGGATTCTCCCCCACTGCTCAGACTGATCAAACAGCATCGTGCGCACCCGCTTGGAGCCCTCGGCGGTATCGGCGGACTTCTCCAAGCCGTCGATGAGGAGCACGAGCCCCTTAGCGTCATCCACTTGGAGG
This sequence comes from Pseudomonadota bacterium, assembly GCA_041160755.1. Taxonomy (GTDB): domain Bacteria; phylum Myxococcota_A; class UBA796; order UBA796; family CAJQPC01; genus JADKFE01. Next base: position 3,782 of record JBEAVX010000762.1, on the reverse strand, counting down.
AGGCCGTTCGCCTCGCCGACGAGGTCTGAGACGACATCCACGAACTCACGCAAGCGGCGGCGCACCTTCTCGCGTAGAACTCTGCGGCGTTCGATGTTCACCTTGAGATCGGCTTTGAGCGTGGACAGCCACTTGGACAGGAGCTCGCCGAGCCCCAGCTCTGCCGAGGCGGAGGCCGCCTTGGTCGTCTCAACCTCTTCTTCCACAAACCAGTTCTTCAACCGGGACATCAGCGCGGGCGTGGGCTTTAACGCTCGTTCGTGAAGTAACCGACCGACCTCGGCCAAGAGGAGCACTTGCACCTCGACGAGATCCACATCTTGACGGTCAAGATCGCGGTCGGCTTGGATGACGGCGCAGCAGAACCCCGTGCGCTCTAACTCACCCCGGATTCGTTGCAGCTCGGTGCTCTTGCCAGCGCCTCGGTGCCCCAACACGAGCGCTCGAAACGGTCGAGTGGGGAGCCGAGAGATTCGCCGGACCACCTGCGGGACGAGCGCATCCGGACCGCGCGCGGGGCTCAAGTCGACATACCAGCGATGGCTGTCCTCCGCTGGGACCGGTACGAGCGGGTCGAACCGCTCGAATGCGCGGTTCAGGTCGATTGGCTTGGTCTGGCTCATCTCACCTGCTCCTGTCTCGGCGCTCTCGCTATCCCAGCCACGACACTACCGCAAAACGCCCCCCTACCCCAACACCTGCCGCCGCAACCACAGGTCCAAGAAGATCAGCGTCCACAGCTTCGCCCCATGATCCGCCTCGCCCCGCGCGTGCGCCCGAGCGAGCTCCCGAATCGCCTCGCCTTGGAACAAGCCCAGCGGATCGGCGCAGACGGACTCGATGCGGTCCCAGAGCGTCGCCTCACCCTCGCCGCGTAACCAGCGGTTGAGCGGTGAGGAGAGCCCACCTTTGGGGCGCCAGACGACCGCATCCGGCAAACCACGGGCGGTGAGAATGCGCTTGAGGGGCCACTTGGGATGCCACACCCCTCGACGGCGCTTGATCTTCGCGCTGCCGGGCAGGCTGTGGCAGACGCGGACCACGTCGGGGTCCAAGAGCGGGAAACGAAGCTCCAGGCCCGCCAACATCGACACGCGGTCGGCGCGGGCCAAGGAGTCTTCAGCCAGCCAGCCGCGCAGGTAGACGTGCAGGACCTCGTTGATCGGGTCGGTGGTGACCTCCTCGTAGAGCGGGCTCAACAGGGCGAGGCGCATCCCGGGGCGCTGCAAGGACGGGTCGCGGAGGATGCGGCCGCGCTCGTCGCCGCCGAAGACCTTGGAGCCGCCGATGAGCCGCTGCAGGCCGAAGTGCGCGCCGGGCTCTAAGCCGCTGGGGCCGGTGAGGCGGCGGAGCAGGCCCGGGAGGTGGGCCTTGAGGCGGGCCGTGCGCAGCTCGACGGGCAGGCTCGTGGCGCGGACGCCGCCGAGGAGCTCGTCGCCGCCGTCGCCAGAGAGGGCGACCCGGGTGCTGAGCCGGGCCGCGCGGCAGATGAGGAGCTGGGGGATCGCCGCGGGGCTCGGCGGCGGCGCGCCCATGGCGTCTACGGTCTCCTCCAGGGACGCCACGAAGCTCTCGCGGGTGACGTGGACCGTCTCGTGCTGGATGCCCAACAACGAGGCGACCCGACCGGCGAAGGCGCCCTCGTCGGCGGCCTCGTCGTCAAAGGCCACGTTGAAGCTGCGCACCTGGCGGGAGCGCTCGACCGCCAAGGCGGCGATGGCCGTGGAGGCCGTGCCCCCGGAGAGCAGCACCCCGGCGGGCTGGTCCGTCGGCAGGCGGCGCTCGACGGCGCGGCGCAGCGCCCGCTCAAGCTGGTCCCGGGCCTCGTCTTCGCTGGGCTCGGAGGCGTCGGGGGCGGCGTAGTCGTAACTAGACCAGCGGTCTACTCGCACGCCGTCGGCGTCGGCGCGCAAGACGCAGCCCGCGGGAAGCTGCATCACGTCGCGCAAGAGCGTGCGTGGGGCGTGGGTGTAGCGGAAGCTGAGGTACTCGGAGAGGCGGTCCGTGGCGACCTCACGGCTCACCCAAGGCAAGAGCAGCAGGGCGCGCAGGTCGCTGGCGAAGGCGACCTTGCCGTCGCGGGTGGCGTAGTACAGCGGCCGCACGCCCATCGGATCCCGGGCCAAGAACAGGCGTTTGGTGCGGCGGTTCCACACGGCCAGGGCCCAGTCGCCATGCAGCTTCGAGAGCGCCTCGTCGCCCCAACGGGCCAAGGAGGCGAGCGCGACCTCGGCGTCCCAGCTCCCGGGCTCTTGGCCTTCGCGGCGCAGGCGCTCTTGGAGCGCGCCGAGCTCGTAGATGCGGCCGTCGAGGACCAAGGCGCGCTCGGCGTCGACGACGGGCTGGGCGCGGCCATGGACCGTGAGCGCGATGCGCCGGTGGGCGATGGCGGCCTCCCCCTCGGCCCAGAGGCCCGCGTCGTCGGGGCCACGGTGGGCGACGGCGAGGGACATCCGCTCGACGAGGGCGCGGTCCGGCGCGGGGCCGCGGAGGTGTACGAGTCCGGCGAGGCCACCCAAGGGCGGATCCTCCGAGGGGCAGGGGTCGGGGCACACGATAACCGATCCGGCGCCCCGAACGGGCGCCTCGCGGTGTAGAGTTCGGGGATGCTCACCCTGCTCTTGGCCCTGATGACGGCCTGCGGCGCTGACAGGCCGCCCGAGGAGCCGCGCCCCCTGGACGTGGTCGTCGTCGTCGTCGACACCCTGCGCGCCGACGCCTTGGGGGTCAACGGCTCACCCTTCCCCGCCACGCCCCACCTCGATCGCCTCGCGCGTGAGGAGGCCGCGAGCTTCTCCCGGGCGTACACCTGCGCCTCGTGGACCTTACCCTCGGTGGCCTGTCTGCTCACCGGCCTGCCGGTCTGGCGCCACGGCGTCGTGCAAGACCCCGCCGACGCCGACCTCTTCGGCGCCTTGCCCGCCGAGGTGCCCACGGTGGCGACGATCCTCCGCGCCCGGGGCTACCGCGCGGCGGCGTTCGTGAACAACGCCTTCTTGGCGCCGCAGTTCGGGCTCCACCGGGGCTTTGAGCCCTACGACTACCGCGGCGCCGACATCCTCACCCACCGAAGCGCGCAGGAGAACGTCAGCTCGGGCCTCGCCTGGCTTCGCGGAAGCCCCGACGCGAGCCTGCTCGTGCTGCACCTCATGGAGCCGCACTACGACTACTACGCCCCCGAGGCCCAGCGCGGCCAGTTCTCGGCGAGCCTGCCCCATACCTTGCCTGAAGGCCCCTTCGACGAGGCGCGCTGGGCGGCGTGGACCACCGGAAAAGAGACGCTCTCCGCCGAGGACCAGGCCTATGTCCGGGCCCGGTACGCGGAGGAGGTCCTGGCGACGGACGCGGCCTTGGGCGCGCTCATCGAGGGCCTCAAGGCGGACGCGGCGCGTTGGGAGCGCACGCTGTTGGTGATCACCGCCGACCACGGCGAGGAGCTCTGGGACCACGGCCGCTTTGAGCACGGCCACACCACCCGCTCCGTGGTGACCCGGGTGCCTTTGCTCATCAAGGCCCCCGGCGTGCCCCCCGGCGACAACCGCAGCGTCGTCTCCACCGCCGAGCTGCTGCCCCTGCTCACCGAGGGCTCCGGCGCGCTGGCCGCCTTGGCACGCGGCGGCGTCACCGTGCCCGGCCGCGCGGCGATCTCCGAAGACATCCTCTACGGCCCGCCCCAGCTCTCGATCATCACCGACGACCTGCGCTTCACCCTGGCCCCCAAAGACGGCCAAGCGCGGCTGTGGGCGGTGTCCCCGGACGGTGTGGAGGGCGCGCTCCTCTCC
>JBEAVX010000763.1:0-3618 GCA_041160755.1 Pseudomonadota bacterium | reverse complement strand
GCCCAGACGGCCCGGGCCCAAGGCACGCTCTCCGTGGTGCTCGGCGCGGGGGTCTTCGTCTGTGTGGGCCTCATCTTGGCCTCCCGGCGCCTGGGCGCGCCGGCCGACGCGGCGCCTCGGGTGGGCCCCCTCACCCTCATCCGCGACTCCATCGTCCACGCCGGGGCCGGGCTCTCGGCCTGGGGCGCGGTGGCGGTGAACCTCATCTTGGCCGCCGTTCAGGTCGCCCTGCTCGTGCTCTCGTTCTGGGCCTTGTTGCCCGCCTTGGGCCTGCACCCGCCGCTGGCGATGTTGGCGGTCTCCGGCGTGATCGGCCTGGGCAGCGTGGCGGCGGTGGCCTTGCCGCCGTCCTTGGGCGCGGGCCCAGCGGCCACCTCGGTGTTTGTGCTCGCGTTCTTCGGCGTAGGAGAGGCCGACGCCTTGGGCTTCGCGGCGCTGAGCTGGCTGGCGAACAGCCTGCCGCCCTTGGTCTTGGGGATCCTGCCCCTGTGGTCAAGGATCGGACGCTTGTCCCACCTCACGCGGCGCGAGTCGCCCGCTGAAGCTATGCTCAAGGAGCCCCCCACCCCCTGAAGGCTGAGCCGGAGCGCGCTGATGATGATCCTGTGGATAGCTGTGCCTATGCTCCAAGGTTGTGTGACCGTCGAGAAGTCGAGCTGCGTCAAGATCCTCGCCGACGGCACCCGGGCGAGCTGCGAGAGCGCGCCGCTGGACAGCGAAGACACCCAGGTCGAGGCCGACGCCGACGCCGACGCCGACAGCGACACGGACGCCGACTCCGACGCCGACACCGACGCGGACTCCGACGCGGACGCCGACGCCGACACCGACGCCGACGCCGACGCCGACCCCGAGCTGAGCGTGCTCTTCAACGAGGTCTTGCCGTACTCGGACGGCCGATTCGTAGACGAGAACGGCGTGAAGAGCGAGTACTTTGAGCTTCTGAACGTCGGCGCCGCCGAGGCCGACCTCAGCGGCTGGATCTTCTCTCGGGATGGAGACCCCACGCGGGAGTGGACGATCCCCGCGGGCTTCACCATCGCCCCAGGCGCCCACAAGGCGGTGTACGCCTTCTCGGGCTCCGTCGATCCCGACTACTACCCCTTCGCGCTGGTGAACGAGGCCGCACGTTTGACGCTGACAGGCCCCGAAGGCGAGGTCATCGAGCTGTCGTACCCCGACGCGAACGACCACCGGGGCCAGAGCTACTCCCGCGCGCCCGACGGCAGCGAGACCTGGGTGTGGTCCGACACGCTCACGCCGGGCACCACAAATGTCTACTGAGCCCACCCTGCGCGCGCTGGGCGACGCGGTCTGGGGTCGGCGGGTGGCGCGCCTGCCCGAGCGCGGCGTGCTCCTGGTCTGCACCGACCTGCACGGCAACATCCCCGACTACGAGCGCATGAAGGCCCTCTACTTTCACGAGAAGGCCCTGGGCAACGAGCCGATCCTGGCCTTCTGCGGCGACCTGGTGCACGGCCCCGACCCGGGCACCCGCGCCTCCTGGCCCCGCTACCTGGGCACCCCCTACGACGACCGCTCCGCCGAGCTGATCCTCGACATGGAGCGCTTCACCCGGGACGAGCGGGTGTTCACGCTGCTGGGCAACCACGAGCACGCCCATGTCGGCGGGCCGCCGGTGCCCAAGTTTTACCCCGACGAGGCCGCCGTGCTGGAGGCCACCTTAGGCGCCGACACCGAGCGGGTCATCGAGTTCATCCGCAGCTTCCCGCTCCTCGCCGTGGCCCCGAACGGCCTCGTGTTGACCCACGCCGCCCCCCGGGCGACGGAGCCCCGGGCTGAAGACTTTGAGCGCCTGCGCTACGACGGCTACCGCACCGTGCCCCTGTTGCGCATGGCCGACGTAGACACCCTCGGCGCGCTCCTCTGGGCGAGGATGGCCACGGAGGGCCAGGCGCGGCGGCTCCTGCGGGCGCTGTTTGGCGAGGAGTTCAACGAGGGCTTCGTCACCTTCGGCCACGACGTCGTGCACGAGGGCTACGACCGCTTCTCGGCGAGCCAGATCTGCGTGAGCACGTCGTTTGGCCTCGATGACGAGCGCAAGACCTACCTGCGGGTGGATCTCAGCCAGCGTTACGCCTCGGCTCACGCCCTGCGCGAAGGTGTGGAGCTCCTGCCGCTGTACCCCTGACGCGCGGGCCCCCGTGGGTGTATCGTCTTGTCCCGCCAGAGGGATGACCATGCGCCTCGGAGCCACACGCTCGTTCGCCGTCCTCTTCGCCCTGACGTCCTGCGCCGACCCGCGCGGCGGTCAGGCGCCACCTCCTGCGCCCGCGCCCGGACGCGCCGAGGGCCCGCCGCCCGGCGCCTCGGCCCGGGGCAGCAAAGCCAAGGCCAAGAGCGGCGCCAAGGCCGAGCTCGCCCCCGACGTCAGCGCCCAGCGCTACGGCATGGCGTTCAACAACACGAACGGCCTCGCCCGCACGGCGGACGGCGCCCTACACTTTGTCTACGCCGACGGGCGGTCGCTGCTCTACGAGCGCCGCGCGAAGGACGACGCGGTGAGCGTTCACACCCTGGCGACGAACGGTCCGCGCCTGATGGGCGTGGCGAGCGACGGCGGGTCGGGCCTCGTCGTCGCCTGGAGCGCGGGGGCGCCGCCCATGCTCTACGCGGCGGTGAGCGAGGACGCGGGCGCCACCTGGACCGCCCCCAAGCCCCTCTCCCAGCTCCCCGGCGAGGGCCCCACGGTGATGGCCTGGCGCGCCCAAGGCGGCCTGCGCGCCGTGGTGGCCTGGTCCTCGCCCCTGCGGGACGGCGAGCAGCGCGCGGCGTCGGTGTGGTCGAGCCAGCTCAAGGGCGGGGCGTGGTCGGCGCCGGTCCAGGTCACCAGCGGCGAGGATCGTTCGGTGTGGGTGGCCTTGGGCGGCGACGCGGACCACGTCTACGCCGTGTGGCGGGCCGCGCCGCTCACCCAAGAGACCTGGACCCTCACCCTCGCCGAGCTCGGCCGAGGCGACCGCTTCGGCGCGCCGCGCTCCTTGGGCATCGAGGGCCACGATCCCAGCCTGTGCATCGACGATCGGGGTGGGCTGCACCTCGGCTACCACCACCAGCTCACCGCGTACCGCGCCCACTCCAAAGACGGCGGCGCGACCTGGTCCGCCCCCGTCGAGCTCGGCCAGGGCCTCTTCGTGCGGGCCCAGTGCGGCCCCGGGGGCGAGGTCGTCTTCGACTACGAGCGTTTTTTGCGCCCCGGCCGCCCCACGGACAGCACGATCAAGACCGTGTCCCTCGTGGTCTCCAGCGACTACGGGCGGACCTTCACGCGCATCGACCCCAGCGGCGACGGCACCGGGCAGACCCGCCCCGTGACCCTGCTCAACCCCGACGGCACCATCGAGCTGCGGGTCCTCGACCAGACCGGGGCCGAGCCCAAGGTCACCGGATCCAAGGTGAAGACGCGCTGAGCCCCCGGTCACAAATTCGTCACGTTGTGCGCTATGCTTCATCCCTGCTCCAGAGCCCAGCGCGGCGGCGCACCCCGACGTTGAAATTCTGGAGCGGCGCGCGGCGAAGACGCCGTGCGAAGAACGTTCTCGCCCACAAGATGTGGAGCCTCCGATGCCCAAGCCCCTCGACCTCACCCTGCTGCCC
>JBEAVX010000761.1:0-2580 GCA_041160755.1 Pseudomonadota bacterium | reverse complement strand
ATCCTGCTTAGGCACCTCCCGCCCGAGCCCCCCGATGCTGAGCCCCGACCTCATCCGGTACACCACCGAGCCGCTCCCGCCCTTTGAGCTGGTGCGGGTGCCGAAGGTGCCCACGGCGACGCCTTGCCCGGCGGAGCTCCGCGAGCGCATCCTCATCGACACGGTGCATGACGGCCCGGTGCTGCCCGAGCAGTTCTTGCGGCGCCAAGACGGCAGCCGCGTGCCCGACGAGGCCTTCTTGGGCGCGTACCTCAGCGAGCGGGACTGGGGCGCGAACATGGTCGCCGAGAACCTCGCCATGGCCTTGGGCATCGAGGGCTACCACCGCGTCAACTTGGCCCGGGTGCTCATGGATTATGGGCGGTTTCCGGGGCTCACCCGGCAGACGGGCGATCACCTGGGGCGGTTCGCGCTGAATTATCCGTTCTCGGAGCTCCTGTCTTGGGAGCAGAAGCGGATTGTGCTGGAAGACTATTACGACCGCATCTCGGCGGGCTACGATCACGCCGTGCGTGGCAAGCTCATCAAGATCGCGGTGCACACCTACGACCGCTGCAACGCCTCGGGCACCGTTCGGCCCCACATCAGCCTTGTGACGCTCTCAAACGCCTACTCGGCGAACAGTCGCCTGCCCTTCGGCGTGTTTGACGCGCTGTTCCCCGACATCCTCGGCGAGTTCACCTGCAACCGGATGCTGCGCGACCGCCTCTCGTTGACGATGGAGAAGGCGGGCTTCCCCGTGGCGCACAACTACCCGTATCTGCTCCCCGAGGGCAGCATCGAGGTGCGCGCCCAGGTCTGGTACTTCTTCGACTACCTGCGCCGCCGGTTTGAGGCGATCAACCCCGCGTCGAGCTACAGCCCCGCCTTCTGTATGGTGTGGGACATGCTCATGGACACGAACCTGCGCAACTCCGAGTCTGAGATGCTGCGCAGCTACATCCACATGTTCCGCCGGGCGCCCAAAGGCCAAGAAGAGACCTTCCGTGAGGCCCGGGACGCTTACCAGGCCATCGCCGACTTCACCGCGCACAGTCACATCGTCGAGGAGTACCGCCACTCCGACGAGCGCCCGAGCTGTGTGGGCATCGAGGTGCGCAAAGACCTCGTCTGGGACTTCGACAAGGCCGGTCACCCCATCGCGCCGAGGCCTGAAGTCGCCGCCCGGGTGGGCCAGGCCCTCGCCCGCGCCGTCTACACCCACCTCACCGAGGATCGCGAGGGCGAGGTGAAGCTCAACCTGAGCGAAGACGACCTGCGCCAGCCTTGGTATCGGGACGTCGATCGCTGAGCGGGGCCGCTCTGCGCCTTCGCGCGAAGATCTGCGCGTCTTCGCCGCAAGATTCCGCTTGAAGCGGCTATGAAGGCTCCCTGAACTCAGCGGAGCCGTGATGCGTCCCTTCCTGCTCTTCCCCCTCAGCCTGCTCTTCACCTCCTGCGGCGGCGCCACCCCCGACGCCAAGGAGGACCCCCCTGCGCCCTCCGGGGACAGCCCGACGGACAGCGCCGCCAGTGGGGACGACAGCTCGTCGGGGGGTGACTCGGACGACAGCGCCCCGGTCTCGTCCGCCAAGGACTATCGATTCAATCAGAACAACAGCCTGCTCTTTGTGCAGGTGTTTAAGGACCCCGACGCCTGGGGCTCGTCCTTCGCCCATGATCACGTCATTCGGGCCGGTGACTGGCTGGGCGAGCTGAGCTGGGACGCCGCGGACCCGGCCTCGTGCAGCGTCGCCGTCACCGTGCAGGTCGCGGGCCTGGCGGTGGATGAGGACGACATGCGCCAGAAGGTCGGCTATGGCGACAAGCTCTCCAGCGGTGATCGGGACGACATCCGCGAGAGCATGTTGAGCGAGGGCCAGCTCAACGGGGACGCCTACGACACCATTCGTTTCACCGGCGCGGACTGTGCGCTCGCGGGCAGCACCCTCACCGTGTCCGGCGAGATGACCCTTCGTGGCCGCGCCAAACGGGTCGAGCTGCCCCTGTCGGTGACCCTCACCGACGACCGGTTCTCCGCCACGGCGCAGCTCACCCTACGCACCACAGACTATGGGTTTGAGCCCTATGAGGCGTTCGGCGGCGCGGTGCGAAACGAGGAGGCGATGACCCTGTCGATGGAGCTGAGCGCCAAGGCCCAGTGAGCCGCGTCGGGCGCGCCCCCAGAGGCGCCCGCGCGTCATCCACCCGACGGCGCGCGGGTGAGCGGCCGTGGCGCGCAGCCCCCTGCGCCGTCGTCTACGCAGATCATCACGGTCACCAAGAGCCCCTCCGGGCCCTCGACCAAGGTGAGGTCGAGGCGCTCGGCGTCCCGACGACGTGTCTCGGAGGTGCCGACGGACGCCTCTAAGGTGTAGCTCGCGGCGTCTAACGCCCTCGACCACGCCTCCCAGACCGGCGTCGTCGAGCCCGCGGCGTAGGTGAAGCTGCAGGCGATCGGGCGACACAGCGTCGCCAGCGCGGGCGGAGGGTTGAGCGCGGCCCAGGTGGGCAACACGGCGCTCGTCGCCCAGGTCGCGCTGCCCCGGGCGTTGGGCATCCCCGGCAGGCGCAAGAGCCCGATCTCCCAGCGCTGGTCCC
>JBEAVX010000738.1:0-14069 GCA_041160755.1 Pseudomonadota bacterium | reverse complement strand
ACCAGGGCCTCGGGGGAGCGCTCGGTGAGCCGGGCCAAGAGCGGGGCCAAGGCGGCGTCGAGCTCGGCGAGCTCCGCGTCGTACAGGCCGCGCACCGCCTCCATGAGGTCAGGGTCGGGCGGGGTCTTCGCCCGGCGAAGCGCGCGCCAGTCGTCCCAGCAGCTCGGGAGCGCGCAGGAGTCGTCCTCCCCGCGCTGGCCATACGGCGCGTGGGGGTCGATGAGGTGCAGCCACAGGAAGAAGCGCCCGCCCTCGACGCGGTCCAGGGCCTCCAGCGCGCGATGGACGGCGCGCTGGGCGTTCGCCGGGCGCGGGTCCACAAACAGCCGGGCGAGGCTCGACCGCCGGGCGGCCCGGGCCCAAGACTCCTCTTGGCTGAGGTCAAACACCCGGTCAAAGCGCGCGGTGAGGCCATACCGAGGCGCGAGGTAGGGGTTGGTGATCACCGCGACGCTGATGTAGCCCCGCTCGTGGAGCGCGTCGGCGAGGGTGGGCAGGCCGTCGTCGAGGCCGACGCGCGGGGCGTGCTCGGCGTCGTGGCGGCGGGCCCCGGCGCCGTGGACGTGGGGCGCCAGGCCGGTCAGCGCGCTCGCCATCGACGGCAAGGTCCAGGGCGCGTTTGCGGTCGCGCGGTGGTGGCGCAGCCCTTGGGCGCCCCAGGCCGAGAGCTGAGGCATCTGCGAGAGCGCGTCGCGCCGGGTGGTGTCCAAGGTGATGAGCACGACGGGCCCCGGGGGCGCGCCGTCGCTCCGCAGGCGGGGGAGCGGCTGGCTCAACAGCGCCGCGTGGCCTTCGTCGAGCCCCTCCAGCAGCCCCCGCAGGAGCAGGCTCGACAAGATCAGCAAGGGGACGAGGCCGAGCCCCCAGCGCGGCCTAGCTCGGCGACCCAGCAGCGCGCTGAGGCCTACAAACGGCGCGGCGACGACGGTGAGCAGCAGACCGTCGAGGGCGGCCAAGGCGCTCAAGGCCCGCCACGCGGGCTCGTCTGAGCGGAGGGTGTCGACGGCGCCCAAGGCGAGGCCCAACGCGGCGGCGAGGCCCAGGCCCTCCACGAGCGCGGCGACACGGCGGCTCAAGGCCGTGGACCCCGGGCGCAGACCACCTGCCGGGCGGCCTCGGGGAACAGCGCCTCCCCTTCGCTCCACGCCGTCACGAGCAGAAACAGGCGGTCTTGGCGCCAGGCGAGCTGCATCGCGGCGCGGCCGTCGTCGCCGATCAGCACCCGCTCCACGGCGCCTCCGCAGCGCGGCGCGCGGCCCAGGCGATACCCCGCCTCGGCGGGCGCCCCGAGGGCGGGGTCGAGGCCGATGAGCAGGTCCAAGGGCCGGATCGAGGCCGCGACGGAGGGCAGGGGGAACGCCGCGACGGCGAGGCGGTCCTCTCCCCGAGCGGCCTCAGCGACCACCCCCGGCAGGCCCGCGCGATGGTGGGTGGGGTCGAGGGCGAGGCGCCAGCCCTCTGGGAACGGGAGCTGCTCCTCACCGACCTGAAGGGCGCGTCCTTGGACCGTGACCTGGGGGGTGGCGCCGAGGCAGCCGAGGGCGAAGGCCGCGAAGATCAAGGATCCCCCACCCGAAACGCCCAGGCGTCCTCGTCGGTCGGCGTCAGGGTCAGCTCGTGGGAGGCGGCGAGGGTGTCCAGCGCGGCGCGCTCGGCGCGCTGGTTGTGGCGGCGGGCGGCGCTCACGGCGGCCTGGATGTTGCCCGCGTAGAAGCTCAGGCCGACGACCCCGGTGAGCGCGGCGGCGCCTGGGCGATCAGACCGGGCCAAGGCGACGGCGCCGCCGAGGAGCGCCCCGTTCACCAAGAGGGCGCTGAGGCCATCTTTGGGGGCGCCCGCGTAGAGCTGGCCCGCGCCGGGCAGCACGGCGGAGAGCGCCCCGGCCACGGCGGGCGCTCGGTGGGGGATCGGCGGCGCGGCGCGTAAGTCCGCCGCGAGCGCGTCGGCGGCGGGGCGTAAGGGGCCTTGGGGCACGGCCTCCAAGCGGTCGGCGGCGGCGAGGAGGTCCAGATCGGCGCGCAGCGTGATCCACGCCCCACGCATCACGTCGAGGCCGAGGGGGTCGGGGCTCGGCAAGGCCCCCAAGGTGAGCGCCGCGTCATGGGGGCGCCCGGCGAGGTACAGGCTCTCGGCCTCGCCCAAGGTGAGGCTGGTCCGTGTCGGGAGGCCCACGCGGGCCTCGGCGAAGTAACGCGCGGCGTCGTCGTACCGCCCGGCGCACCACAGGGCCTCCCCGGCCTTGAGCGTCGCGTCTGGGCGGGTGGGTGTCGTCGCCGCCAGCCGGGCGTACTCCAAGAACGCCTCGTCGCAGAGCCCAGCGGCGCGCAGCGTGGCCGCCAAGGCGTCGGGAGGCGCCTCTTGGGCGAAGGCCGACGACGGCGCGCTCAGGCCGATGAGACACAGACAGACGGCGCGCGGGCTCATCGGCGTGGCTCCGGCACCGGGTCCACCAGAAAGCGTCGATCCCCGGCGACACAGACGGGGTAACGCCAGGCGTCTTGGGGCCGCATGAGACGGGCCGTGGGAGCAGGGCGCCGCGCAGCGGGCCGTGGGTGTGGATCGCCTCGGCGGCGTAGCGTGAGCAAGAGGGGTAAAACCCGCACCGCGCGCCGTCGGCCGGGGCGATGAGGTGCCGCCAGGCCCCGAGCCACAGCCCCGCCGTGGCGTCTAGGGTGCTCGTCGGGCCGAGGTCTTGGGCGCTCTGCACCGGCCCACAGGGCGGCGGCCCCGCGGCGCTGAGCCAGATCACCCAGGCGAGGCTGCTCACGAGGCCCCCAGGTACGGCGCGACCGCCGCCCGCGTCGCGGCGCCGACGGTGGTGTCCGCGTCCATACAGCGCACCACATCCGCCTGAAACGCCAGGTTTCGCGCGCCGACGACGGGGCCCTCCTCGACCTCACAGTCCCGCCGCGCCCGGGCCTCGGACTGAACGCAGGACTCGGCGAGGCGATAGAGCAGGCCCATCACCCGGAGCTCGGCGAGCTGCAGCCCCAGCTCGGCGGGCATCGGGCCGGTCTCGGCGGCGAGGCGGTGATCCCAAGCCGCGCGCAGAGCGCCCCGGGCCTCGTCAAAACGGCGGCTCAGGCGGAGGGTCTCGGCGCGGTCGATGCGCACGGGCGGGCCGCAGCCGTCTCGTCCGGCGTCATACAGCACGGTCTTCGGCGGCGTGTAGCCCGGCGTGGTGACGCCCCGCTCGAAGGCGAGCATCGCCGCGACAAACCGCGCGCCCTCGGACAGCGGCGCCCAGGCGATGAGCTGGTGAACCTCCCCCTCTGTGCGCCAAAAGAGCTGCCAGTACACCCGCGCGGCCTCGCCGGGGGCAGGGGTCGGCGTCAGCACCCAGCGGCCGAGGTGGGGGCCCGCGCCGTCGGCGGGGCCGACAAACACCGTGCTCGACTGCTCGTCTTCGCCTTGGCTCATCTGCGCCGCCCGGGCGAGGCGGTCGGGGCTCAACACCGCCTCCACGTCGACGCCCCGGGTGCCCCGGGCGCGGAGGTCGGTGAGCGTCGCCGCGTCGAGGGCGCGCAGGGCGAGGCCACCGCCCGTCGGCACATGCCGGGCGCGTAAGCTCTGCCCGGGCAGCACGCTCGGCGCGTCCGCCCACACCACCCAGTCCGGCGCCAGAGGCAAGGTGAAACGACCGCCGGGGTCGTCCCAGCCCAAGGTGAGCGCGGCGAGGCCGAGGAGCGCCCAGGCGCGGAGGGGGCGACGCACAGATCAGTAGTAGAGCGTGAAGAACAAGAAGCAGCAGATGAACCCGCCCACGGCGGCGCCCGCCAAGAAGCCGCCCGTGGCCGCGAGCACCACCCACATCAAGGCCTGCTCGGACTCGGGCACCGTGGCGGCGGGCAGCGACTCGGGATCGACGACGGGCGCCTCGACGACGAGGCTCGGCGCGGGCGCGTGGGGCGCCGGGGCGAAGCTCGCGTCGACGAGGGGCGTCAGCTCTCCGGCGCGGCTCGGCGCGGCGGCGAAGCAGAGCCCCAGCGCGAAGGCGGCGGCGACGACAGTTCGGACGACACGAGGCATGGGGTGGGTTCCTTCCTTCGGGGAGTATACCCCACGCGGCTCAGGGCTTGTAGCCGAGGGCGCGGAGCTGGGCCTCCACCGGCGGCGCCAGCGGCGCGGCCAGAGGCGCGGCGACCGGCCTCGTCGCGGCCTCGTCACGCACGGCCTCCAGCAGCGTTGGGTCCGCCTCGGCCAGCGGCGCCCGCTCGTGGGGATCAGCGCCTAAGTCAAAGGCCGTCACCACGCCGGTCTGTGCGTCGAGGATGACCTTGTGGTCCCCCAGCCGCCCGGCGCGCAGGGCCCGCCCCTCGTCGTCTGTTCCGGCGAGGACCGGGCCGCCGAGGGTGGGGGGCTCGCCGAGCCCAGCGGCGGCCCGCAAAAGCCCCGGCACGACGCTCGTGCTCACCGGGGTCCGCACGGCGCCCGCGTCGCGCCCGCCCGGCCAGCGCACGAGCAGCGGCACATGGAGCACCTCCTCAAACAGAGTGCGCCCGTGGCCGAAGTCGCCATGCTCCCAGAAGGACTCGCCATGGTCTCCGACGACGACCACCACGGCGTCCTGAAGGCCACGGCGATCGAGCGACACGAAGAGGTCGCCGAGCAGCAGGTCGATGCCCCGCAGCTCCGCGTCATACTCCCGCAGGTAACGCCCGACCGGGAGCACGGGCACCTCGCCGGGGTCGGTGAGCTGAAAGCAGCGGCCGAGCTGATCAAACTGTGCTTGATCTAACGTCGGCGCGGCGTCTTCGCCCCAGGTGGGCTCCTCACGGCCTCGAAACGGCTGGGCGGCCTCGTAGGGGCAGTGGGGCTCAAAGTAGTGAAGCCACAACAAGAGCGGCTTGGACCGATCTCGGGCGTCCACGGCGCGCTCGACCTCACGCTGCAGGTCGTTCCCGTTGAGGCTCGGCCACGCGCGGTAGGTCGAGAAGCCTTGGTCGAGGCCCCGGCTCGCGGTGAACAGGCTGTTCACGCCGAAGAACATCGTCTCAAACCCCGCGCGCTGCAGCGACTCGGCGAGGGTCTCCACCTCGGCGTTGAGGCTCAGCTCGCCCCGGGTGACGCCGTGCTCGGCGGCGCTGAGGCCGGTCAGGAGGCTCACCATCGAGGGCAAGGTCCACGGCGCCGGGCTCCAGGCGGCCTCAAACCGCTGGGCGCTCGCGGCGAAGGCGCTCAGCCGGGGCATCGGTGAGCCCGGCTGGCCCACAAGCGCGCGGTCGGCGCGAAAGGTCTCGACGCTCACCACCACCAGATCCGGCGGGCGGGGCGGCGCGGGGCGCTCCGGCGCCGCGCAGGCCAAGAGCGCCAGCGCGGAGATCACCGGCGCCGGGATCACCCTACTGGATCTCCAGGAGCATCGTCATCTGGGCGCCGACCGTCGTAGGCGTCGGGATGAGCCCCAAGAGCGGGGTGTACTCCCGGGTGATGTCGACGGTCATGGAGTCCCATCCGTCCACGTTGATCACCGCGTTCACCACGCAGGCCGCGCCTTCGGTGGGGCAGGAGATGCCGTACCCTTCGAGCACGGTGCGGCTGCGGGAGATGGCCTCCAGGTCTGGGTCACCTGAGCTGGGGTCGATGGTGACCCCGTACCGCACGCCGTCGCGCACGGCGCCTAAGGTCGCCGACTGCTGGAAGAAGTACCAGCCATACTCGACGATGACCGAGAAGATCGTGATCATCACGGGCAGGGTGAGCGCGAACTCGATGGCCGAGGCGCCACGACGGAGAGAGCGGCGAAGTGATCTTGGCGTCATCATCATCAGTCCTGGAGCTCAAACAGCACAGTGGCCGACGCGGACATGTGGTTCGGCGCGGGCACCATACCGACGAGGGGCTCATAGGTGAAGTCGATCGTGCAGACCAGAGACTCTTCGGGGCTCGCGCCCACAGGGACCGCCGTGAAGGTGCACAGAGAGGTGTCTGTGCCACATGGCGACCACGCGGCCATGAGGTAGGTCATGTGGTCGATGGCGGCGGCGTCTGGGCTGTCCGTCTGCGGGGTGACGGCCCCGGCGCGGCATCCATCACGGACGGCGTTCACCACGGCGGCGTGCAAGAAGAACACCCAGGAGAACTCCAGGATGCCCGTGAACAGCGCCACAAACACCGGGAGGATGAGGGCGAACTCGATGAGGTTGGAGCCACGACGGGCACGGCGGTTGAGGAGCATAGGTCACTGCACCAACGCGATGGGGATGTCGAGGGCGATGGACTCCATCATCTCCGGCAGGTCGGCGGCGTCGTCAGACTCGGCGAAGAATCCGCGCCCCTTCACGAGGGACCGCAGCCGGTTGCGGTGGAGCCCGATGTTGTCTTGGTTGAACGACATGACGTAGATCGAGATGTCGTCCGCGTCGGCGCGGTTCGCGGCCTGACGAGCGAGCGTGTGACGGGAGGTGTTGCAGGCCGCGGAGTACGTCCAGGTGCCCGTCATCGAGCCTAAGGTTGTGGACGGACAGTCGGCGGAGTGCTCGGCGACGAGGATGATCGACTTGAGCGCGTCTGTGTCGCCGAGGGCGTTGAGAGACGCGGCGGCGGTGTCGATCGCCTCCTCGATGTCTGTGCCAGGATAAAGCGGGTTCGCGGACTCAGTGAGCGGGTACGAGCAGTCGATCATGCTCGTCTCAAAGTCGTAGTCACGATAGGCCGTGGACCAGGGATAATAATGGCTATTGCAGCGCTCTAAGCCCTGGGTGGAGTCGTTCTCGTCGTCGTCCCAGTCGGCGTACCACGAGGCGTATTCGGCGGCGACGTAGCCCATGGGGGCGTATTCTTCAGCCCCGCCTGTGTACACCACGAGGCCGAGCTGGTCGCCGGGGAAGGGGCTGCCGTCGTTCCAGGCGTACTCCAACAAGCCCAAGAGCGAGTCGCGGGCGCCCTCAAAATGTTCGGTCTCTCCGCCGTAGTTCCACCAGGTGATGCTGATGTCCAAGGCGACCATGATCTCCCGGGCGCGCAGCGCGCTCGTCGCCTGGGCCCAGACGTTGCCCGTGGTGCGGCCGAGCAGCGGCATCAGGAGCAGGCCGACCGCGCCCTGAGAGGAGCCCTCGTTGCGGGCCACGGAGACCTGAATGGCGTTGTCGTACAGCGCGGCGGGGTCGAAGGTCTTGGTGCCGAAGTCCCAGCCGCCGAAGACGATCGTGGTCTCGGAGTCGACCACCACGGAGTCGCCGACGACGGTGTTCATGCCCAGGACCGCCTCGGCGACGTCGTAGGCTTGGGTCTGGTCGCGCTCGTTGCGCAGGACGATGAGGCCCGCGTGCGCGGCGGCGTCGGCGGCGTTCTGGGCCTGGTTGTCGGCGAGGAGCAGCCAAGACATGTCAACGGCCAAGGCGGCGAAGCCCAAGATGCCGATCATCGACACACCGAAGAGCACGGCGTAGTTGCCGCCGCGCGCGCGCCGCGCTGCAGGTTGCCGACGATCTTGGCGAGGTTGATGAACGTCCATCATGTCTGGGTTCTCCATGATCTTCGGAACTCCCGGCGAGAGCCTGCTGCGCGCGAGCCTTGAGAAACCGCCGCCTCAAACCCCAGTGTACACCATGCGGGCCGCGTTGAGCCCCCAGTTGGCGGGCGCGGCGCCGATGGGGCACCTGCTGAGGTCAGGAGCGAGCGACTTTCAGAGCAGTAGAGCGCCTGCGGGCCTCTACGTCTTCCCAACATACCCTATAGAAGAGATATCGAGAACGACGAGCGCGGAAAAATTTCTTTCGATCCGGTAAAGCCCTTAGTTTTCATCATCGCCCCGGTCCTTTCCGCCCCGGATCACCTGGAAGCCCTTGCGCTCACGCTCCTTCGCGAGGCGCGCGAGCTCGGCCTCGATGCGGCGGCGCTCCAGCTTGAGGCGGAGTCGGCGCAGGTTGAGCCAGTCCCGGCCGATGGCGAGGCCCACGGCCATGCCGCCGAGGTGGCTCGTGACGCTCACGCCGCCGCCGAGGCTGAGGGCGCCCAGCAGCTCGATCCCCAAGAAGATGAAGAAGAAGGTGCGCGCCTCCAGCTCTCCCAAGAACATGAAGGTGACACGTTTGCGCCAGAGCGTGCCCGCCCAGCAGGCGAAGATCCCGTTGATCGCGCCTGAAGCGCCGAGGTGCGCCGTGCTCCACCAGCCCGAGACCACGGAGTCCGCCGGGGCCAGGGCGTGGGTGAGCCCGCCGAAGGCCACGGTGAGCAGCGCGCCGCCGAGCGCCCCGGCCGCGTAGACCTGAAGCATCGACCGGGTGCCGCGCAGGGCCTCAAGCTGGGTGCCGAACATCCACAGCAGCACCATGTTCCACAGCAGATGGCCCGGCGCGACGGGATCGTGGAGGAACACCGAGGTCACGAGCTGCCAGACGGCGCCCTCGGTGAGCACCTCCCGGGGCACGAGCAGCAGGCGATCCAGATACGGCAGCCCCAGGCGCAGCCCGATGAGGTAGAGCACGTACAGCACGACGTTCGCGGCGATGATCTTGAGCAAGATGGGGCTCGACGGCGGCGAAGAACCCTGCTGAACGTTGCGCTGGCGCATGAAGCCTCCGGGGAGCCTCTAACACAGCCCCGCTTTGGCCGAGACCAAGGTCACGGCGTTAGGGGAGCGGTCCTCTTCTCGCTGGAGCTAGGCCATGACCCGCCGCGCCGTCGCGCTCGTCGCTGGGCTCGTCATGTTGCTCGCCGCCGTGGGGCCGGGCCTCGCGCGCGCCCACCCGCTCAACGGCGTCGTGCCCAGCCACGCCCTGCGGCTCACCCTGCGCGAGGGCGCCCTCACCGCGGAGTATAGCCTGCGGGTGCCCACCCACGAGATCGTCCAGGAGCTCAACGCCCTCGATCTCGACGCGGCGCGGCGCGGCCTCACCCGACAAGACAGCGACGCCTTCATCGCCACGAAGCTGGATGAGCTGCGGGACGGCCTCGTGCTCAAGGCCGACGGCGCGCGGGTGCCTTTGGAGCGCCTGCCGCTCCGCGCCCCCACGGGCCTCGGCAACACCCGCCATGTGCAGTTTGACCAGCCGCTCCAGGCCAGCCTGCCGCCGGGGGCGCGCACGCTGACGATCTCCAACGGCAACCTGCCGGACACGCTCAGCCACTACATGACCGAGCTCGTGGTGGTCGGGCCGGTGTGGTTAGACGACTGCTCCTTGTGGACCCTCGACGACGGCCGAATCCGCCAAGATCGTGGTGGGCGCTGGGGGATGGAGGAGACGGGCCGCGAGCTGTCGGTCACCCTCGCCCCGGCGTTTGGGCCGGTGACCGGGGCGCTGTGGAAGCTCAACAACTCTGTTGTGGAGGGGCCGCGCCCCGCCGCCGAGGCCCGTCTCGCCCCGGCGTTGATCCGCGCCCGAGCGGGCGACCTGCCGGAGCTGCCCCTCGCCGTGGCGCTCGTCGCCGCGCCCTTCGCCGCCGCCGCCGCGCCCCGGTGGGCGTGGATGGTGGGGCTCCTCTGCGCGGCGCTCCTCGGCCTCGCCGGGGCCTGGACGGGCGGCGTCGCGACGATCCTCGTGGGCCTCGTCGGCGTCGTGATCGGCCGATGGCGCGCGCCGCCGCCGTGGTTGGCCGCGCTCGGCCGGATCGGGCTCATCAGCGCAGGGGCGGCGGCCGCCACCACCCTGGCGATGCGTGGGCTCAACCCCTGAGCGCCTCAGAAGCCCAATCCGCCCAAGATCAAGGCCGCCGCGCCCGCCTCGGCGCCGCCGTCGTCGTGCCCCGGCGCGGCCAAGAGCAGGTCATCGGCGCCGTCGCCGTCCCAGTCACCGACGCCCAGGGCCGCGCCGAGGTTGTCCCGGGCGGCGGCCCCGGCGTAGCTGGCCTCGGCGTCTAGGGTGGAGATCACCCCGGCGCCGATGTCGGTGAACACGAACACCGCCCCCGCCGCGCTGCCGCCCCGGTCGTTGTAATGCGCGCCGACGATGGCGTCGGTGAGGCCGTCGCCGTTGACGTCGCCCGCGCCCAAGGAGTAGCCCGCGTAGTCCTGCGCGGCCTCGCCGATGAGGATCGTGTCCGCGGCGTAGAGGCTGGAGGTGCCGGTCTGGGGGCCGCGCAGCCAGTACGTCGCCCCGGCGTCTAAGCCGCCCCGGTCGCTGGAGCGCGCGCCGATGAGCAGGTCGGCGTAGCCGTCGCCGTCCCCATCCCCGCCGCCCGCCACGGCGAACCCGGCGTAGTCCTCGACGGCCTCGCCCAGAAAGATCCCGTCGGCGGCGCTGAGATCGAGGGTGCCGACCCCGGCGTTCGCGCCAAGCAACAAATATGCTGCACCCGCGTTCAGCCCGGCGGTGTCGTTGCCCCAGGCGCCGACGAGCAGGTCATCGAGGCCGTCACCATCGACGTCTCCGGCGTCGGTGAGCGCGGCCCCGGCGCGATCCTCAGCGCTCTCGCCGATGAGGATGAGGTCGGCCTCATCCGCGCTCAAGGTGCCGCTGGGCCCGCCGGACGCCGCGCCGAGCACCAAGAACACCGCCCCGGCGCCGTCGCCGCCACGATCGTCCCCGATGGCCCCGGCGCCGAGATCCCAGGCGCCGTCGCCGTCGAGGTCGAGGCGGGCCACGGCGCCGCCGAGGTAGGCCTCTTGCTCGTCGCCCAAGAGCGTGAACGGCGCGTCGCCGAGGTCCACAGCACCTCGGCTGGCCCCCGAGACGAGGCTCACCGCCCCGGCGGAGGGGCCGCCGCGCCCGTCGGTCGAGGCGCCGACCCAGACGTCCAGAGTCCCGTCGCCGTCCCAGTCTCCGGCGGCGGAGAGCGCCGTCCCGGACGCGGCGTTGCGGCCCTCGCCGATGAGGGTGGCGTCGGCGTCGGCCAAGGAGAGATCCCCGCCGAGGGCCGCGCCTGAGACGAGGTATGCCGCGCCGTCGCCACGGGTGGAGACCGTGACCGACGGCGCGCCGATCAGCAGCTCTTGGAGGCCGTCGCCGTCGAGATCACCGGCGAAGCTCACGGCGTAGCCCGCCGCGTCCCCGGCGCTCGCGCCGAAGAGCCGCGCCGTCGCCTCGGCCAGCTCACCGTCTCCTCCGGGCCCGCAGCTCGGCCCGGCGCGGCCGTCACAGTCGCCGTCGAGGCCGTCGCCGCAGACCTCCACGCCGAGGGGGTTCACCTCTGCGTCGCCGTCGTCGCAGTCTTGGGCGTCGGGGACGTAGCCGCTTGGGCCGTCGCACCGGGTCACGGCCCAGGCGGGGTCGCCGAAGCCGTCGCCGTCGAGATCGAGCGCCCAGGTCGGCGCGTCCCAGGCCGACTCGTCGATGTCGCCGTCGCAGTCTTGATCGACGCCGTCACAGAGCTCGTCCGCGCTGGGGCTCACGGCGCCGTCGCTGTCATCACAGTCCCCGGACGGCGCGAAGCCCTCGGGCGCCTCGCAGGTGACGACCGAGGCGCCCGCGCCCCAGCCGTCGCCGTCGAGATCCGCCTCCCACGCCAGGCCGTCGAGGGGGTCCTCGTCCAGGGCGCCGTCGCAGTCGTTGTCGCGGCCGTCGCAGACCTCGACGCCGTCTGGGGAGCTGAGGGGGTCGGCGTCGTCGCAGTCGCCCAGCGGCGCGAGGCCCTGAATCGGGGCGCAGAGCCAGGCCACCCCGCCGTCGCCCCAGCCGTCGCCGTCGAGATCAGCGGCGTAAGGGTCCGCGTCGAGGGCGTCATCGTCCACGCGCTCGTCGCAGTCGTTGTCGAGGCCGTCGCAGCGCTCGTCGAGCCCGGGGGCACGCTCGGCGGTGGTGTCGTCACAGTCGCCGTCGGCCACGGCGGCGCCCTCGGGGAGCCCACACGCCGCCCGGCCCGCGCCCGCGCCGAAGCCGTCGCCGTCTGTGTCCTCAAACACCCACAGGCCGTCTACGGGGGAATCATCAACGATATTGTTGCAATCGTTGTCGAGGCCGTCACACAGCTCGGGCATCGCCGGGTTGACCCGGGGATCGTCGTCGTCGCAGTCTGCGCTGGCGAGGTGACCGTCGCCGTCGGCGTCTACGGCGGCGCCCTTGTCTGGGGCGCGCGTCTCGCAGGCGACGAGCAGCAGCAGGCTCCACAAGCGCACGGGCGCACCTCCGCCCTTCAGTGTGCCGCGAAACGACTCAGGATGCGCCGGGATCTTCGTGTCGTCGTGTGATCAGGGCCCAGAGGGCGAGGAGCCCGCCGACGGAGGCGCGGCCCAGCTCCCCCGTCCAGCGGGTGAGCGCGATGGCGACGGCGAGCTCCTCCGTCGCGCCGAACCGGGCCAAGGCGTGCACAAAGACGCCCTCTCGCACGCCGACGCCGCTGAGCGTCACCGGCAACGAGATCAGCGCGTCAGCGGCGGGGATCAGCCCCAGCACGTCGTCGTAGCCCCAGGAGAGCCCAAACGCGAGGCCGATGAGCCACACGTTGAGACAGTTGATGAAGGCGTAAGGGAACGACGCCAAGAGCGCCCGCCAGGCCGCGCCCCGGTCCTGTCGCACCTGTCGCATCGAGATCTCACCCTGTCGCAAAAACTCGGCGAGGCGTGAGGGCAGGCGATCCGTGAGCCGTGATCCCCAGCGCAGCGCGAGGCCCGTCGCCCCCCAGATCCCGATGAACAGGCCCAAGAACAGCGCGGCCGTCACGCCCAGGGCCGGGTCATCCGTGGCGAGCCCTCGGGCGAGGCCGAACGCCAACAGCCCACCCCACGGCGCGAGCTCCAAGAGCCGGGCGATCCACAAGACGGCGACGGTGGCCTCTGGCGTGGCCCCGGCCCGGGTCAACAGCGCGAGCCGCACGACCTCGGCGCCGCCCGTGGGCAAGGCGAGGCCGAAAAAAAGCGACTGAAGCATCGCCGACCACACGACCAAGAACGGCGCGGGCTGGCCCGCGGCGAGGAGCAGCCAGCGCAGCCGCAGGGCGTGGATCGCCGAGTTGATCAGCATGAAGCCCACAGGCAGCCCAAACACCCAGCTCGGGGCGAGGCCCAAGGCGTCGTGAATCTGGCCCGGCTGCACCCGGGTGAACAACAAGCCCAAGGCGGCGGCGGTGAGGGTGACCCGCGCCGCGAGGCCGATCCTCCGGCGGCGCGTGGGGCTCACGGCGTCTCGGCGGACTCGGCGGCGGCGATCGCCGCGGCGGCGGCGGCGCGCTCACGCTTGAGCACCGCGGCCTTGAGCTGTCCGCATCCTGCGTCGATGTCGATGCCCCGGCGCACCCGCACCGTGGCGCTCACGCCAAACCGCCCCAACACCTCCACAAAGCGCTGGGCCTGGGGCGCCTGGGTCGGCGCGCCGTCATACCCGGCGGTGGGGTTGAGCGGGATGAGGTTCACGTGCGCCGGCAGCCCTTGCAAGAGCCGCCCCAGCCGCTCGGCCTCGCCCACGGAGTCGTTCTTGCCCGAGATCAGCGCCCACTCAAACGAGATGCGTCGCCCGGCGCGCTCGGCATACTCCCGGCAGGCGTCGAGGAGCTCCTCCAGCGGCCAGCGCCGGTTGATCGGCAACAGCGCGGCGCGGGCCTCGTCCGTGGCGGCGTGCAGGCTGATCGCGAGGGTGACCTGGAGCCCCTCCCCGGCGAAGCGGCGGATCTGCGGCGCGAGCCCGACGGTGCTCACGGTGATGTGCCGCGCGCCGATGCCCAGCTCCCCGATGAGCCGCCGCATGGCCCCCACGGCGTTCTCATAGTTGTGGAAGGGCTCACCCATGCCCATCATCACGACGTTGGAGAGCCGCTCCCCCCGCTTGACCAGCTCCTGCGCGAACCGCAGCGCCTGCTCGACGATCTCCGCCTCCGTGAGCTGCCGCGCGAAGCCCATCTGCCCCGTGGCGCAGAACGCGCAGGCCATGGCGCAGCCCGCCTGGCTGGAGATACACGCCGTGCGCCGCCCGTCCTCATACGGCATGAGCACCGACTCGATGAGCTGGCCGTCGGGCAAGGCGTAGACCCGCTTGATCGTGCCGTCGTTGCTCACCTGCTCGGCGGCGAGCTCCAGGCTGCCGAACACGGCCTCCGCGCCCAGGCGTGTCCGGAGGCGCTGGGGGAGGTCGGTCATCTCTTCAGCGGTGGTGGCGCCGCGCTCGTAGATCCACTTTCGCACCTGCTTGGCGCGAAACGCCGGCTCGCCCCAGGCCGCGAGGGCGGCGGCGAGCTCGGGCTCGGAGAGCGCGTAGAGG
>JBEAVX010000669.1:0-4108 GCA_041160755.1 Pseudomonadota bacterium | reverse complement strand
TGCCGAGGCCTCGGCAGTTCACGATCGTGGCGCCGTCGTTGTGGGGGCTCGCCCCAGCGCCGAGGAGCGCGGCGCGCAGGTTCACGCCCCGCGCCACCACGATCACCCGATCCCCAAGGTTCACCGTGATCGTGTCCATGCCGCGCGCCTCCTCCTCCCATGAGGGGACGAGGCGGCCGGCGTTGCGCGGGCGACGGCCTGGCCGCTCAGAGCCCGAGACCCAAGATGACGTAGACCGCGCCCGAGTCGGCGCCGCCCTGGTCGCCGGCGCTGGAGCCGATGAACAGGTCGTCGGCGCCGTCGCCGCTCCCGGTGACGTCGTTGAGGAACAGGAGCGCGCTGCCCGCGCCTTCGCTCGACGCCGCGCCGACGAACCGCGCGTCGGCGTCGGTGGCGAGGTAGCTGCCGGGGGGCGGCGCCAAGAAGACGTAGACCTCCCCCTCGCCGATCGAGCCCGCGTTCGTCGCGCTCACCGCGAGATCCAGGGCGCCGTCGCCGTCGAGATCCCCCACGGCGCCGTCGCGGCCCAGGGCGTGGCCGATCCCGCCGCCGAGCACCACCCAGCTCGCGTCGGAGATGGCGTCCGGCGGGCTCGCGGCGTCCCAAGAGAAGATGTAGGCCGCCCCTGCGCCGGAGCCGCTCGTGTCGTCGCCCTTCGCCCCGGCGAAGAGCTCACGGCGCCCGTCGCCGTCGAGGTCTGGGAGCGCGCGCATCCCCGAGCCGAGCTCATCCGCGGAGGCCCCGCCCAAGATCACGGCGTCAGCGTCGGAGGTGAGCAAAGCGCCGCTGGCGCCGCCCTCAAAGACGTACACCGCCCCGGCCTCGGCCCCGCCCTCGTCGGCCTGGTTGGCGCTCACGACCACCTCATCGACGCCGTCACCGTCGAGGTCGACCGCCTCCACGAAGTAGCCGACGACGTCGTTCTCGTTGATGCCCTCGATGGAGAGGTCGGCGTCGTCGAGGGTGTAGCTCGTCTCGGTGAGGGGGCCCTCAAACAGGAAGGCGCCGCCGCGGTCGCTGTTGTCGTTGGCGGAGGTCCAGTACGGCGCGCCGAGGAGCACGTCGGGCTGGCCGTCGCCGGAGGCGTCTGGGGAGAGCGCGGCGCCATACCCGACGCGGTTGTAGTTGCGGGCGCCGTAGAAGGCGATCTCCCGATCGACGTCCATGGCGATCTCGCCGCTGGGCGCCCCGTAGAACAGCCACGCGGCGCCGGCGCGGATGCCCGTGGAGTTCTTGCCGGTGTTGCGCGGGGCGCCGATCACGGTGTCGAAGGCGCCGTCTCCGTCGAGATCGACGCCGCTGGCGACGGCGCTGCCGCCGTAGTCCAGAGACTCGCCGTACAGCGTGGCCTCGGCGTCGGTCAGGTTGAAGGTGCCGACGCTCATCGGGCTCGTCAGGAGGTAGGCCGCGCCGGCGTCGCTGCCCTCGGCGTCGTCGCGGGGCGCGCCGACCCACAGCTCGGAGATCCCGTCCCCGTTGAGATCCCCAGCGTCGGTCAACGAGCTGCCCGCGAGGCTGTTCGCGCCGTTGCCGACCTGGGTGATGTCGGCGGTGGAGAGGTCTTGGGTGCAGGCGCCGAAGCCGCCGTCGCAGTTGTTGTCGAGGCCGTCGTTGCACAGCTCGTCGGCGTCGGGGTTCACCGTGAACGCGTCGTCATCGCAGTCGCCGTCGAGGGTGGTGGTGCCGGAGGGCTGCTCGCAGGCCCGCAGGGCGCCGGTCTCGGTCCCGAAGCCGTCGGCGTCGGCGTCGGGGTACCACTCCGGCGCGTCGACGGCGTCCTCGTCGATCCCGTTGTCGCAGTCGTTGTCCCGCTCATCACACAGCTCGTCTGCGCCGGGGAAGATGTCGTCGCGGGCGTCGTCGCAGTCATCTGCGGTGACGGCGTAGCCCTCCAGGGGCTCACAGGAGGTCTGGTACTGGCCGGGGTAGCCGTGGCCGTCCTCGTCGTTGTCGCGGAACCAGAGGGTGTCGGGGTTGATCAGGGGGTCGGCGTCGTCGCAGTCCTGGGCGTCGAGCACCCAGCCCTCGCCCGGCGGCGCGCACTGCACGACGGCGTTGTCCGGGTCGCCGTAGGTGTCGCCGTCCTCGTCGGCGTACCAGGTCGTGCCGGGGTTGAGGCCGTAGTTGAGGTCATCGCAGTCCGCGTCGTTGTCGACGTAGCCCTGGGGCTGGTCACACTCTCGGAGGATGTAGCGGTCGGAGCCATAGCCGTCGGCGTCAGCGTCGATGTACCAGACGGTCTGACAGCCCAAGGCCGCGGTGTCGTCTCCATCCGAGCCGCCGCCGTCTTTGCAGGCCATCAGGATCGACAAAGGAAGAAGCAACACCACACGCGCGGCGGACGGGGACAACATGGACACCTCGAGTTGAGCGGACGAGATCATCATAATCGAGCCCGATCGTGGCGTTCAGGGCGAAGACCACGCGAGGGTGATGAGCGACAAGGCTTTACAAGACGAGAAAAATTTCGTAGGACTCTCTGCATGATGTTCTCCCCCCTTGGTGATCTCCCCGACGACGAGGCCCGCCTCGCCGAGCAGCACCTGCTCTGGCGCGGCTGTCTGATCGACGCCTTGGACCGTCTGGGCGTCGGGGAGGGGCTCGCCGTGCTCGACGTAGGCTGCGGCGGCGGTCGCCTGTTGGCGGACCTCGCGTATCGCGTCGGCCCCATGGGCCGGGTGCACGGCGTGGAGCGTGACCCCGCCCTCGTGGCCCAGGCCCAGGCCACCATCGGGGACATCCCTTGGGCCAGCGCCGAGGCCGCCGACCTGCTCACCGCGCCCTTGGGCGAGGGCTGGGACGCGATCCTCTGCCGCTTCGTGCTCTCGGTGCTGCCCAACCCGGCGCAGGCGATTCACCGCTTCGCCGCCGCCTTGCGCCCCGGCGGCGTGCTCGTCGTGCAGGACGCGCTGCATGACTCCTTCAGCGTCTTCCCGCCGAACGAGGTCATCACCTCGACCCTGACCACCTGCACCCGCCTCGCGAGCGCGCGTGGGGTTGACCTTCGCGCTGCGGGGCACCTGCCCGCCGCGCTCGTCGGCGCCGGGCTTGAGCTCGTGGAGGTCGAGCCCAAGGTGCACGCCGGGCGGCCCGGCTCCTTGGCCTGGCGCTGGTGTGAGCGCAGCCTGCTCCACCAGCTCCCCGCCTTACGCGCCGCAGGGGTCTTAGACGCCGAGCAAGAGGTCGAGCTGCGCGCGGCCTGGGCCGAGCTCAGCGAGCACCCCGGCGCGATGGTGATGACCCCCACCGCGGTGGTCATCGCCGCGCGGCGGCCTAGACGCTAAAACAGCGGTTCCCCCAAGCGTTCCAGCGCGCTCCGTGGCGGATCGGCATAGGCTCAGGCAAAATGCTCTCGCGCACCCTGCGCAGGAGTAAACGATGCTGAGCTTTCTTCTTCTTGCGGCCTGCGCGACAGGCGACATCAACGACCAGCTTGACGCCCTCGACGCCGACCTCGCGGCGCTCACGGAGACCGTAGACGACCAAGCCGCGCTGATCTCTGCGCTGGAGGCCGAGAACGCGGCGCTGCTCACGGAGCTAGAGGCCCTCAAGAACGGCGGGGAGGTGGAGGACGCCGAGGCCGACCTGACGTTGGAGTACACCTTGGTGACGATCCCCAAGGCCTCGGGCTCGATCAACTACTCGCAGTTTGACTATGCGGCGAGCTTTGAGGTGCTCGGAGACGCCGACGACGTGCGAATCATGCAGCACTCCGGCAACAGCCCGACGTACTCGACCAAGATCGCCACCACGGACCTCGGCGACGCGGAGTGTGTTGAGGTGAGCTGGAGCGGCGCGGAGGAGATCGCGTACCACGCCTTCGTCATCGAGGCCTGGCGCGGCACGTCGTACTGGTGCTGGGAAGTGGAGCCCTTCTCCGAGCTCGTGCAGACGGACTGCGCCAACCCGATCCGGGTCGAGACGCTCACCTGCGGCTAGCCGAAGACCCCGGCGCTTCAAAACGACAACGGCCAGGGGGTCACCCTGGCCGCGTCGTGGCGTTGAGGCCGCTATCCCTCAGCTCGCGTCGTACTCAAAGCCGTCCCGGGCCTCGTCGGCGACGCGGGGGAACTGGCAAGAGCTGAGCGTCTTGAGGATGGCCTTGTAC
>JBEAVX010000646.1:0-4150 GCA_041160755.1 Pseudomonadota bacterium | reverse complement strand
CCATCGAGCGCCAGTTTGGCCTCGCCCGGGGCAGCATCTCCGTCGCCGAGCAGAGCTGGGAGAAGGCGCTCAAGGCGCTCAACCTCAAGGCCATGCCCCTGCCCAAGGCCGCCAAAGCCGCGAAGGGCGAGGCCGTCGAGGGGGCTGAGGCCGAGGCGCCCAAGCCCAAGACCAAGGCGAAGAAGGCCGCCGCGCCGCCGCCTGAAGAGATCGCCAGCGCCGGGGGCGCGATGGGGGTGCTCTCTCGCCCGCCGAGCCTCCAGGCTGAGGACCACGAGCAGCTCCTCCAGTGGTGTACCGGCGTGGTCGCGAAGGCCCGCGAGAATCACTACATGGCGTCCACCGCCGACGCCATCGCGATCTACCAGACGTCCTTGTTGTTGGCCCGGATGCGCGGCCGCCTGCACCCGAGCCCCTTTGACTTCGCCGACGCCGCCGAGACCTGCCTCGACAAGGGCGACCCGACGATGCGGCGCAGCGTGCGCCACCTCTGCGGCATGGTCATGGGCGGCGACCGGGTGGGCAAGGTGGGCTACACCACTCTGCCGCCGCTCGTGCGGGACGTCTACGACCGCCTGGAGATCGTCAAGGTCATCCCTGGCAAATCGACGGTCACCCGCGCTTTGATGGACCTGCGCAAAGACGGCCCCACGCTGTTGCCGGTCTCTGACCTGCTCTGGCGGCTGCGCGCGCTCTTGCCGTCGAGCGACGCCGTGCGCCCGGTCATGGGCGAGCGCCGCCTGGGCGTGCCCCGGGTGCAAGAGAGCTGGGACATCAAGCTCCACGGCCCCGCGCTGCGGGATCTCATCGAGCTGGCGTATGAAGGCGTCACCGTCGAGCAGGTCTTGGAGCGCCGCCTTCGGGACAAGGCCTTCGCGCCGAACGCCACGGCGGCGATGGTCTTGGGCCTCGCTGAAGACGCGCTCCTGTACGCCGAGCGGGACCGGCTCGCTGAAGAGCTCGGGGAGCGCGCGGTGGAGCTCCTGCGACTGGAGCTGAGCGCGGCGAACGCCCGGGAGCTGTTTGAGCGGGTGCGCCGCCTCGTTCACCACCTGCGCGCCCGGCCGGAAGGTTTGCCCCGTTGGCTCGGGGACTTCGTCGCCACGGGCTACCAACACTATGCCTCGCTTCTGCCCCAGAGCTTCGCCGACCGAGGCACGAGCCCGGAGCAGCTCGCGGGCATGTTGGCCTTCGTGTTCTCGCTGGAGAGCCTCGCGCTCTCTCTGGGCTGCCAGCGGAGCCAGGTGATCATCGCCGTGCGCCAGGCCGCGCCGCTCACCACGGATCCCGGCAAGCTCGGGCTCTTGTGGGCGGCGGAGTGGACCTTGGAGCTCAAGCGGGGCGACGAGGTGCGCGCCGAGTTCAACGCGCTCATGGACAACCCCATGAGCCTCTCGGCCTTGCCCAGCGCCTTGGGCAGCCTGCTCCTCGCGCTGAGCTTCACGCCGCTGGTCTCGGCCTTGGCCGCCGAGCTTCTGAGCCGCGCGTTTATGGAGCTGCCCGAGGCCTTGCTGCTGCCCTGGCTGCCGGGACTGCTCGACTCCTTACGCCCGGTGGCGGGGACGATCCTCCCGGCCTTGATGCGGGAGGTGGTGCAGTCCACGCCGAAGACCCTCGCGGCGCTCGACGCCTGGACCCCTCCCTGGGAGGCCCAGCGCCCGGCGGCGACGGCGGAGGCGCCAAAACGCCCGAAGAAGGCGGACGAGCGCTCCCCCGAGGAGCGGGCGACCAACGCCTTGCTCCGGGAGCACCCGGCGGCGACGGACGCCTGGGCCGAGGCCTTGGGCTTGGCCCCGGGCTGGGCGGCGCCGACCCCTGAAGGCGGCGAGGCGGCGCCCAGCGACGAGGCAGAGGCGCCGACCGGGGTGGACCCGGGCTCGGCGGCGATCCAGGCGCTCCTCGCGGCGCACCCAGCGGCGGTCTCGGCCTGGGCGGCGCGTTTGGGCTCCTGAGCCCGCTCAGCCCCGCCCGGCCTTGGCCGTCGCCGCGAGCACCTCGTCCAGCGGCGGGTGGTCCCCCGCCGCCTCGCTGACGTAGCGGTAGACGATCTCCCCGCCTTTGCGCAGCACGAACACCCCGCCTTGTTGGGTGGCGTCGCCTTGGGTGCGGCCCTGGCGAAAGCCCCGCTTGAGGGCGTCGACGGACGCGCTGAGCGTCTTCCGGGAGAACGCCGTGCGCCAGCCGCGCCGCAGCGCCATCGCGTCGTACACCTTCAGCGAGGGGTCGGTGTACAGGGGCAGGGTGACCTTAAACTCGTCGAGGAAGGCCTGGGCGAAGTGGGGCGCGCCGTTGCCGATCACGACGAGCGCGACGCCCAAGGCCTGGAACCGCTCGGCGTTCTCCATGAGGTGAGCGACCTGCTCACGGCAGAAGATTCAGCCAAAGTGGCGGACGAACACCAGGACCACGGGCCCCTGGGCCCAGAGGCTCGGCAGCGGGACAGGATCCCCGGCGGGGGTGAGCACGGTGAGCGCGGCGAGCGGATCTGCGGGCATGAGGGTCTCCGACGGGTCTACGGTTTGGCGTCTACAGGGCGCTTGAACAGCACAGCCTTGGCCTGCTCGTCCATCGTCTGCGTCACCTGGTCTTTGCCGAGGGCCTGCCCACGTTGCACCGCCGGGCGCGCGCCGACAGCACGGAACCAGCGGTTGAGGTGGGGGAAGTCCTCGATGGTCTGGCCTTGGCGTTTGTAGGGGAGGATCCACGGCCAGGCGGCGATGTCGGCGATGGAGTAGTCCCCGGCGATGTACTCGCGGTCGGCCAGGCGGCGGTCCAGCACGCCGTAGAGCCGCGTGGCCTCGCGGGTGTAGCGCTCAATCGCGTAAGGGATCTGCTCCGGGGCGTACTGGCGGAAGTGGTGGGCTTGGCCGAGCATCGGGCCCAAGCCGCCCATCTGCCACATGAGCCACTGGTTCACCTCAGCGCGGCCGCGCAGGTCCGAAGGCATCAGGCGCCCGGTCTTCTCGGCGAGGTAGAGCAGGATCGCGCCCGACTCAAAGAGCGAGATCGGCGGGCCGCCATCGGCGGGGGCGTGGTCGGTGATCGCCGGGATGCGGTTGTTGGGGCTCAGCGCGAGGAAGGCCGGCTCAAACTGCTCGCCGCGCCCGATGTTCACCGAATGAACGGTGTAGGGCAGCGCCAGCTCCTCCAGGGCGATGCTGATCTTCCATCCGTTCGGGGTCGGCCAATAGAAGAGATCGATCATGGTGCCTCCGGCGCGGTCCACGCGCCCAAGGAAGCTAACCACGGGACCACGCGGCGGGTGTTCTCACACAGCGAAGTGTGCGAGCCGACCCACAGGCCGCCGAGAGCGGGCGTTGTACGGTTGGGCACGTTTATTGCATATGGATTGTGCCCCCACCATGACGGAGCCCTGATGCGCCCGAGTGATCTCGCGCGCCGGCTCGCCGAGGCGCCCTCCGGGGCCGCTGGCGTGGCCTGCGCGCTGACGCCCCGCCAAGAGGACCCCTCCACCGACGACGGGCTGCCCCCCGACGACGAGGCGCCGCCGCGCGTGCGCTTCTGCACCGGCACGGCCTGCACCTTCGCCGGGGGACTCAAGCTGCGGGCTCGCCTCGCCGATGTCGCCGGGGCGACGCCCGTGCGTTGCCTGGGCACCTGCCACGACGCCCCCGCCGCCCAGCGCGGTCACGAGGTCTTCGGCGGGGTGAACCGCCTGCCCGTGGAGCTGTGGAGCGGCGAGCTCTCGGCGTCGCTTCTGCTCGGCGCGAGCGCGAAGCGTGTCCCTCGGGTGAGCCTCGTGCGGCCCGCCGCGCTCTTGCGCCGGGTGCTCGACGGCCAGGCCACCCCCAACGCGGCGATGTATGAGCTGCCTTCAGGCGAAGAGGTCCTGCGCCGGGTGGAGACCTTGGGCCTGCACGAGCCCGGACACCCTGACCGACCCCTCGCCGCCCGCTGGCGTGAGGCCCGGGCCACCCCCGCCGAGCGCCGCTTCGTGATCGCCCGAGGGGACGAAGGAGAGCCCGGCTCGTTCTTGGACCGGGTGGTCACTGAAGACGACCCCCACGCGGTCCTCGCCGGCCTCCGCGCCGCCGCCCGCGCCGCCGACGCCCGCGAGGCCCTGATCTACCTCCGCGCCGAGTATGTCGGCGCCCACCGCGCCATCGAGCGCGCGATTCACGAGGCCCAC
>JBEAVX010000628.1:0-6316 GCA_041160755.1 Pseudomonadota bacterium | reverse complement strand
GCCTCGTCGCGGACGGGGCGTCGTCGCCCCTCGCCCCGCCCGTCCGCGACGAGGCCGCAGACACGGGCTTCGTCGGCGGGAGCGCCCCGCCCGAGGCGCAGGCGGTCCCCCTCACGCCGCTCCCGCTGTCTCCGCTGCTCCCGCTGCCCCCGCCGCCGGTTCCGAGCCTGCCCAGGGCGCTGGTCTGGCTCCTGTTCGCGGGCCTCGCCTTGGCCTTGAGCGACCGCGCCCATCAGTGGGTGAGCGGCCTGCCCAGGCGCGGGCTCTTGCCCAGCTTGGGGCGCGGCGTGGCGCTCGCGGGTCGCCTCTGCGCGCCGCTCTTTGTGCTCTTGGGCGCGATGCACATGCTCCCGGCGGCGTGGGCCGTCGCCGCGCCTTACGCCTTGGTCGGCGCGGCCCTCGCGTTGGGCTGGACGGCTCGGGATCTCCTCCGCGACGTGCTCGGCGGCGTGCTCTTGAGCTTAGAGGGGAGGGTGCAGCCCCAGGCCCGGGTGCGGTTTCGTGGGCTCACCGGCGTCGTGGAGTCCCTCGATCTTCGCGCCTTGACCCTCTGCGACGACGAGGGCCAGCTCATCACCATCCCCAACCGCCTGCTCGTCGAGGACGTGCTCGCCGTAGATCCCGATCCTTACGCGCCGGTGGAGGTCACCGTGCACGTCCCCTCGGGCGTCGCGGCCCAGCGAGTTCACCAGGTGCTCGAAGAGATGGCGCTCCTCTCGCCCTACCTCGCGCCGTCCCGGCCGCCCCACGTCTACCGAGACCCCGACCACAAAGACATCTGGATCGTCTCCGCGCGTCTGGTGCACCCGCGCTACGCGAAGGAGTTTCGTGGCGCTCTGGTCGAGCTGGCCGATGAGGCCTTCGGCGTAGGGGGGCCAAGGGCTGGCCCGGGTGAGGGTTGAGCGCGCGGCGCGGCGGAGAACACGCTACATTGTGGTCGGATTCGATCTGCTGAGGGCTCATCATGCACCTCCTCCTCGCCGCGCTCCTGCTCCCTGTCGGCTGCGCTGACAAGGCGTCTCCGACGCCCCAAGAGACGGCCACGCCGCCGGACACCGAGCCCGTCGAGGCGGACGCCGACGCGGACACCGACGCCGACACCGACGCGGACAGCGACGCTGACGCCGACAGCGACGCGGACTCCGACACGGACAGCGACTCCGACGCCGACCCGGAGCAGGTCGTGCGGTTCATCGCCATGGGCGACGGCGGCGAAGGCAACACCAACCAGTACCAGAACGCCGCGGCCATCAAGACCTTGTGTGAGGTCAAGGGCTGTGAGTTCGTGCTCTACCTCGGCGACAACTTCTACAACGACGGCGTCGAGAGCGTCGATGACGAGCAGTTCCAGACCAAGTTTGAGCTGCCCTACGCCGAGCTCGACCTGCCGTTCTACGTCGTCCTCGGCAACCACGACTACGGCTCCTGGAGCATCTGGGAGTACAAAGCCGAGTACGAGGTCGAGTACACCGACCACTCCGACAAGTGGTACCTGCCCGACCGCTACTACACGCTCTCGCACCAGCACGTTCAGTTCATCGGCCTCGACACGAACGACGTGATGATCTGGGGCGGCGATGATCAGCAAGACTGGCTCGATGACACCCTCGCGGCCTCCACGGCCACTTGGCGCATCGCCTATGGGCACCACCCCTACCGCTCCAACGGCCAGCACGGCAACGCCGGGGAGTACGAGGGCTACGACTGGCTGCCCATCGCCAACGGCGCCACGGTCAAAGACTTCATGGACGAGAGCCTCTGCGGCAAGGTGGACGTGTACTTCGCGGGCCACGACCACAACCGCCAGTGGCTTGAGCCCGACACCTGCTTTGAGACCATCGTGACCGGCGCCGCCGCGAAGACGACGGACATGCCCGGCCGAGGCAACGGCGCCTTCTTCGAGGACGACACCGAGCCGGGCTTCATGTGGGTCGAGATCAAGGGCGACGTGTTCACCGGCGAGTTCTACGACCTCTACGGCAACCTCGACTACTCGCGCACCTTCACCCGAGGCGAGTAGCCCGGCGGGGCTGGCGCCGCGTTATCTTGCGGCCCATGCTCACCCTCCTCACGCTCCTCGCCTGTAGCCCGGTACGACCCAACGCCGACGGACCGGGCGATGGCGGCGTCGCCGCCGGAGGGCCACGCCCGCCCCGCGTCGAGGTCACCCTGGTCGCCGAGGCCAAAGGCTACGCCCCCGGCCAGGCGATGTGGCTCGCGGTCCAGTATGACATCCAGAAGGACTGGCACCTCTACTGGTCCAATCCCGGCGACACCGGGCTGCCGACGACGGCGGCGCTCACCGCGCCCGAGGGCTGGGGGGTGGAGGGCCCTGACTACGCCGCGCCGCATCGGTTTGTCTCTCCGGGCGAGCTCGTGAGCTTCGGATACTCCGACAGCGCGACGCTGATGTTTCGGGTGACCCCGCCCGCCGAGGCCGCCGGGGACGCGGTCTTCACCGCCGCCGCGCGCTGGCTGGCGTGCAAAGAGATCTGTGTGCCGGGCGAGGCCACGGCCAGCCTGAGCCTCTCCCCCATCCACGGCGCCTGGACCGGCGGCGGCCTGGACGCCCAGCTCGGGCTGATCCCGCTGCCGATGGCCATCTGGCCAGGCGCCACCGCGCGCCTTGACGACGGCGCCCGGTCGCTCTCGGTGGACCTCCCCGGCGCCGCCGAGGTGGAGGTCTTCCCCGACGCGGAGACCTGGCTTCACCTCGCGGGACCGCCCCAGGTGGCCTCCAGCGCCCGCGGGCAGCTCGTGCGCCTCACCTTACGCCCCGACGCGCCCGAGGGCCTGACGCCGCGCGGCGTGATGCGGGCGACCCCCAAAGGGGGCGGTAACGCCCAGGTGTTGGACTTCTACGCCCCCCCTTCGACCCCGGAGTGACCATGCTCAGCCTGCTCATCGCCCTCGCTTGCGCGCCCAAGCCCGCCGCCGAGGCCCCGGCCCCGCCTGCCGTGGACGCCGCCGCGCCTGCGCCCGCCGCGCCTGTCGCCGCCGAGGCCGTCGTCGGCCAGGCCGCGCCCGACTTCACCCTCACCGACGTCACCGGCGCCTCCCACACCTTGTCCGCGTACAAAGGCAAGACGGTCGTCTTGGAGTGGTTCAACCCCGACTGCCCCTTCGTGAAGTACGCCCACGGCCAAGGCGGCCCGCTCGTCGGCCTGCCCAAGACCTGGATCGATCAGGGGGTGGTGTGGCTCGCGATCAACTCCGGCGCTGAAGGCAAGCAGGGCGCGGGCAAAGAGCGCAACGCCGCCGCGGTCGGCGAGTACGGCATGGTGAACCCCGTGCTCATCGACGCCGATGGCGCCGTGGGCCGCCGCTACGCCGCGAAGACGACGCCGCACATGTTCATCATCGACGCCCAGGGTGTGCTCGTCTATGACGGCGCCTTGGACAACGCGCCCTTGGGCAAGGTCGAGGCCGAGCCGCGCCAAGACCACGTCGTCGCCGCGCTCACCGCCCTCGCCGCGGGTCAGCCCGTCGCCCAGGGCCGCACTCAACCTTATGGCTGCTCGGTCAAGTACTGAATCTCAGGACGGATATGCTGATCCTCTCGTTGACGACCCTCATGGGCTGCGGCCTGTTCAGCGATGATCCGGCCCCGGAGGCTGTGAAGCCCAAGGCCCGGCCTTCGCTGGTGCTGGTGACCCTCGACACCACCCGCGCCGATCGACTCGGCGCGTATGGCTACGCCCAGGCGCACACGCCCAACCTCGACAAGCTCGCCCAAGAGGGCGCGATCTTCGACCGGGCCTACGCGGTGGTGCCCCTCACCACGCCGTCGCACTCGTCGATGCTCACCGGGCTCTACCCCACCCGGCACGGCGTGCGCACGAACGGCGACGCGACCTTGCCCCAGGGGCTCACCACCCTCGCCGAGCTCCTCAAAGGGGAGGGCTATCGCACCGCCGCGAGCGTCTCGGCCTTCGTGACCACGCGGATGTGGGGCCTCGACCAAGGCTTTGACGCCTACTTCGACTCCATCCCCGTCAAAGAGGACGCCCGGGCCCGCTGGGGCCAAGAGCGCGCCGCCGACGCCGTCATGGCCGACGCGATCCAGTGGGTGCGTGAGGGGGGTGACGAGCCCTTCTTCTTGTGGGTGCACCTCTACGACGTCCACGAGCCCTACGCGCCGCCCGCGGAGTGGGCCGAGAAGCTCAAGGGCCGCCCCTATGACGGCGAGATCGCCTTCGTAGACGATCAGATCGGCCGCCTGCGCGCGGCGGTCGAGGCCAAGGCCCCGGGGAACGTCGCCTGGATCGCCGTCGCCGACCACGGCGAGGCGCTCGGTGACCACGACAAAGAGAAGTCCCACGGCCTCTTCTTGTACGACTCCACGATGCGCATCCCGTTCATCGTGCGCCCCGCGGAGGCCCTGCCCGCGCCGGTCGTCGTCAAGAACGTCACGGTGTCGAACGTCGATGTCATGCCGACGGCCCTCGGTCTGCTCGGCTTGGCGGCCCCCAAGGACATCGACGGCGCCGACCTCACCCCGGCGGTGCGCGGCGAGGCGATGGCGCGCAGCGCGGTCTACATGGAGTCGCTCACGGCCTCTCAGCGCTTCGGGTACCACCCCGAGGTCGCCGTGGCCGAGGGCTCGCTCAAGCTCATGGACACGCCGAACCCTCGGCTGTTTGACCTGAGCGTCGATCCCCACGAGAACACGAACCTCGTCGCCTCACGCCCCGACGACGTGAAGCGCCTGCAGGCCGTCTCCGAGGCCATCCTGAGCGCCACGGTCGCCCGCGACGTCGGCGGCGGCGTCCCCGCTGAGGTCGTCGAGCAGCTCGCGGCCTTGGGCTACATCGGCGCGGGCGCGGCGATTGATCCCAAGTTTGACTCCACCGTCGACGCCAAAGACAAGCAGTCCACCATCGACGCCTTAGAGAAGGCGCGGGTGCTCTCCCAGCGCCCGGAGACCTTCGCCGAGGCCGAGGCGCTCTATCGGGAGATCCTCAAGGCCGAGCCCCAGCTCGGCGAGGCGCGGCTCTCCTTGGCGATGACCTTGGAGCGGCGGGGCAAGCCGGACGAGGCCATCGGTCTCCTTCGGGAGGCCGTGCGCCTCACCCCCGACTCGACGGTCTTACACACCAACCTCGCCGCGATGTTGGCCCGCCAGGGCCGCTTTGACGAGGCCCTCATCGAGATGGAGGCCGCGCTCGCCCTCGTGCCCCAAGACGCCCAGACCCGCGTCGGCGTGATGCGTATGCTCGCCGCGCAGAAACGACATGAGGACGCCTTGGCGCGGGGCCAAGCCTGGCTCGCCGAGGGCGGCAACCAGCCCGGTGTGCAGGGCATGGTCGGCCTGCTCCTCGCCCAGCAGGGCCGCGTGGAGGAGGCGGAGCCCTTGCTCAAGGCGAGCCTCTCCGACGGACAACCTCAGCCGCGCGTCCACGAGATGCTCGCGCGCATCGCCACCCGCAAAGGGGACGCCGCCGCCGTCGAGCCGCACCTGCGCGCTGAGCTCGACCGCTACCCGATGAACCACGCCGCGCGCTGGGCCCAGGCGAACATCCTCATGGAGCGTAAGTCTTGGGACGAGGCGGCCGCCGAGTATCGGTTCATGGCCGAGGCCGACGCCGAGCAGCACAACGCCCGGGTGATGTGGGCCCAGGCCGTGTTCAACACCGCGGACTACGAGCAGGCCGCGCAGATCCTCGCCCCGACGCTCGCCGCCCAGCCCAAGAACCCCCGGGCGATGATGCTGCACGCGAACATCCTCGCCAAGACGGGCAAGAAGGAGCAGGGGGAGCCCATCGCGAAGGAGGCCCAGGCCCTCTTCGCCGCGGAGATCGAGGCCAAGAAGGCCGCCCGGCCGGGGACCGGCGGGAGCGCAGACGTGTTCCAAGGCGCGCCTGAACAAGACGACGCCGCGGACGCGGGCAAGGTCGCGCCGAACCTGCTCCCTGAGCTGCCCAAGGCGCCCAAGACCCCCTGAGCAGCGGTCAAACGGAGCGCGCCCCCAGGCCAAACGGGGGCGCGCTTTTTTTTGCCCACCTCCGGCCTGACGCCGAAAGCGCGCGACCGGAGCCACAGGATCCAAACAAGACGAGGTGGCCAATTGGCCACCTCGCGTTGTCTTAGGAGCGTCGCCCTAAGCGTGCTGAGCGCTGATGCCGCTCAGTAGGTCGTGCCGTACCCACCCCAGTAACGGGTGTAGTAGTACTGATCACCGTTGTAGGTGTAGGGGTACTGGTAGTAGCCGCCACCGAACTGCAGGTTCGTGCCGTCCCAAGCCGCGACCCACAGGGGCGACCACTCGGCGTAGTAGGCGCTGTAGTACCACATCACCTCGTAGTAGCCGTAGTAG
>JBEAVX010000626.1:0-2809 GCA_041160755.1 Pseudomonadota bacterium | reverse complement strand
GGCCGAGGGCACCCGCAAGACGGTCCACCCCTACTTTTACCCGCCGCCGTTCCTGCTCACGATGTTGTGGGTCCTGCCGCTGAAGCTCAACGCCGCGTACCGCCTCTGGTTCTGGGCGGACTCAGCGTTCTTTGTCGGCGCGGTGGTGGCGGCGCTGCGCCTCATCGGGCCGAGCCCGGCGGCGATCTGGGCGCTGGCCGGGCTGCTCGTGGCCTTCACGCCCCTGCGCAACAACCACCTCATGGGCCAGGCGAACCTGCCCGTGCTCGCGCTGATGACCGCGGGCCTCGCCGCCGCTGAAGGCCCGCGCCGCCGGGAGCTCCTCGGCGGGGCCTTGGTCGGCGTGGCGGCGATGATGAAGATGAGCCCTGGGCTCTTGGTCGCGTGGTGGCTCGCGCGGGGGCGCTGGCGCGCCGCGACGGCGGCGTGTGTCGCAGCGGTTCTGTTGACTCTCCTCACCCTGCCGCTTCTGGGCCCGGCGCTGCAGCTCCACTTCTACCGGGACGTGCTGCCCGGCTTCGGCAGCGGGGACTACCACGGCCTCAAGGTGCCGCTCACCTTGTTCGGCAACCACAGCCTGCCGAACCTCTGGGCCCAGGTCTTCCCGGCCAAAGACGGCCTCTCCTCCGCCGCGCGGCTCGCCTCCTCCGTCACCAACCTCGGCCTCGTGGCGGCGGGCTTCGCCGCGCTGCGCGCCCCCAAGGACGGCCTCGCCGTCGCCAACGCCGTCGGCGCGCTCTCCTGCCTGATGGTCATCGTCCCGGCCTACGCCTACGAGCACCACCTCACGTTCTTGATCCCGGCGATCTTGGCCTCGGCGGCGGCGCTTGGCGCCGGGCGGCTGCCCCGACTCGCCTGGGGCCCCTGGCTCCTCACCTTCGCGCTGCTCTGCGCGCCGCTCACCGCGCTCAAGGAGCAGGCCGGTCAGTCCGGCGACGTCGCAGCGTTCTTGTTGCAAGAGATGAAGACCCTCGCCGTGCTCCTGTTGGGGGCGCTGTGTGGGATCGCGGCGCGGCGAGAATCTTCGGGGCGTTGAAGAGATCGGGTCATCCAAAACGTCGGGTCAGGTGTCTGTCGTTTAGGAGGCTCCAATGAACAGAGCCGCGCGGCTGGTGGTGCTCGGGGCGCTCGGGGGGATGACGGGCTGTGAGGTCCAGGTGAGCCAAGAGGCGCTGGACCTCTCGGGGCTCGACGTCTCGCGGATCGAGGTGAGCTCGGTCTCGGGGGC
Organism: Pseudomonadota bacterium; assembly: GCA_041160755.1. Lineage (GTDB taxonomy): Bacteria > Myxococcota_A > UBA796 > UBA796 > CAJQPC01 > JADKFE01. Next base: position 1,581 of record JBEAVX010000626.1, on the reverse strand, counting down.
GGTGACGGTCACCGCTGGAGAGACCTTGTCCGTGGTCCGCAGCGCCGAGTCAGGCGTGCCGGGCTTTGAGTTTCGCCACCGGGCGCGGGACGGCGTGCTGATCTTGGAGGAGCGCTGCCCGCTGCCCCGCACCTGCGCGGTGACCACGGCGATCACGATGCCCGCCCACCTCGATCTCGCCGTGGCCCTGGACTCGGGGCAGGTGGCGCTTGAAGGACTCAGCGGCGCTGTTGACATCACCGGGGAGGGGCTCACGGTCAGCGGCGTCGCCATGCGGTCCAGCGCCCTGACGATGAGCGTTGACAACGGAACTGTTGACATGGAGCTTGAAGATCCGCCGCGGGCGGTGTTCTTTTGGGTCGGGTCCGGGGAGGTCAACCTCAACGTCCCCGCTGGGGCGTATCTGCTGGATGTGGAGGCGCCCCTCGGTGAGCTCAGGCTGGTCAACGTCGTGCATGACCCCGCCTCGGACCTGACCCTCTCCGCCGTCGTAGACGTCGGGGATCTCGCCGTGGAGGGGGAGGTCATCACCGCGGAGTGACCGGGGCCTGGCGCGCCTGACGACCCCTTGACACACGCCCCGGCCCGCTGAGCTACACCATTCGCACCCCCCATGGCGACAGAGCCGGGGCTCAAGACGAGCTCAGGTGAGCGCCCCTGCGCACGGTGTCGATTGCCCCTCGCCTTCACCCCCCGCGGACGCGGCGCGGCGCTGGTGTTTGTGCTCAGCCTCGTGTGGCTCTGGGTGATCCAGGCCCGGGACAACCCGAGCTGGGTGCCCCGAGGCGCGGACTGGGACTCGTGGATCTTGAGCGCCTTGGCGCTCCGGGCCGACGTGCCATACCCGATGAGCCGCTGGCCGCTCTACGGCGGGCTCACCGCCGCCCTGGATCTCCTGCTCATCGGCCAGCCCGTGTTCATCGCCGCCCAGCTCACCTCGATGTTGGCGACGGCCGTGATGATCATGGCGCTGTGGCGGGTGGCGCGCCCCCTCGTCGGCGGCCCCGGGGCCTGGGCGATGGCGCCGCTCACCTTGATGTTCCCGACGGTGGTGGAGCAGGGCGTGTGGGCGAACGGCTACGCCTTGTGGTGCGCGGCGGCGGTCGTGGCGGTGATGGGCCTCGTGGAGCTGGCGCGCGGCGGGGGCAAGGGCTGGGCGGCGGTGAGCGGCGCGGGGATCGCCGGGGTCTTGGCGGTGATGGACAAGGGCTTGGGCCTCGGCCTGATGTTGTTGGGCCTCGCTGGGCTCACGGTGTCTGGGTTGGCCCTCCAGGCGCCCGCGGGGGAGCGCCTCAGCGTGTTCACGCGGCGCGCCGCTTGGGGCCTCGCTCCGGTGTTGGCCTTGGCCTTGGCTTACGCGGCCTTCCCCGAGCCCCTCGCGAGCCTCGACGCCCAGGTGCGCATCGCCGCGGGCAGCCGGGCGCCTGACGTCATGCCGACGGCGGACGGCGGGCGGCTGATGGCGCCCCCGATGTCCCAAGGTGGGGAGCTGCTCCTGGACGAGGGCGGCTACGTCTTCGGTCGCAGCATGTCCCCGGCCACGGTGCTCAACGCCGTGCGCGCGGTGGACGCCGGGGAGGC
>JBEAVX010000599.1:0-3753 GCA_041160755.1 Pseudomonadota bacterium | reverse complement strand
CAAACGCCTCCCGCACCTCACGCAAGAGCGGATCCAGGCGCTCCTGCCGCGCCCGCAGCGCCGCGCCGCGCTCCAAGCCGAGCTCCGCCGGGATCTCATCGTCGGGGGCGCCGAGGTCTCGGGAGCGGGTCCATCGCTCCCACAAGAGCGCGGCGCCCTCCTCTGGACGGTCGAGCCCCCGGCGAAACCGCTCCCACCAGGACACCTGGGACAGCTCAAGCACGAGCGCGCTCATCGGACCTCCAGCGGAAGACTTGCGCTGACTTTAACCCCAAAACACCCGCGCCGGCGGTCTGTCTCAAAACGCGACGCCCCTCTGTCGCAGAACGCGACAGTCGCCCAAACAGACCGCTCAGGCTCCATCTCCCGGGGGCGCATCCGGTCTTGGCACGACGTGTGCAGTTGGCTCGCTCCCCACAACGGAGGTCTCATGCGCTACGTCTCCCCGAACAGCCCTGGCTCCTTGGTGCAGTACCCCGACCGGTACGACCACTACATCAACGGTGAGTGGGTGCCCCCGGCCCGGGGCCGCTATTTTGAGAACGTGAGCCCCGTCACCGGGCGCCCGTTCATCCAGATCGCCCGCGGCACCCACGAGGACGTCGAGCGCGCCTTAGACGCCGCCCACGCCGCGAAGGCCTCCTGGGGCGCGACCCCCGCCGCCGCCCGGGCCCAGATCCTCAACCGCATCGCGGACGTCATGGAGCAGAACCTGGAGCAGCTCGCCGTCTCCGAGACCTGGGACAACGGCAAGCCCATCCGCGAGACCCTGGCCGCCGACCTGCCCCTCGCCATCGACCACTTCCGCTACTTCGCCGGGGTGATCCGGGCGAACGAGGGCACCGCCGCTGAGCTGGACGCCAACACGGTCACCTACCACATCAAGGAGCCCCTCGGCGTCGTCGGCCAGATCATCCCCTGGAACTTCCCGCTGTTGATGGCGGCGTGGAAGCTGGCCCCGGCCTTGGCCGCGGGCAACTGTGTGGTGTTGAAGCCCGCCGAGCAGACCCCGGCGAGCATCATGCTGTGGGTGTCTTTGGTCGGTCACCTGCTCCCCAAGGGTGTGCTCAACATCGTCAACGGCTTCGGCGTCGAGGCGGGCAAGCCGCTGGCCCAGAGCCCACGCATCTCGAAGGTGGCCTTCACCGGCGAGACGAGCACCGGGCGTCTCATCATGCAGTACGCCTCGGAGAACATCATCCCCGTCACCCTGGAGCTGGGCGGCAAGTCGCCGAACATCTTCTTCGCCGACGTCATGGCCCAAGACGACGCCTTCCGCCAGAAGGCGCTGGAGGGCTTCGGCATGTTTATGCTCAACCAGGGTGAGGTCTGCACCTGCCCGTCCCGCGCGCTCATTCAGCGCAGCATCTACAAAGACTTCCTCGACCTCGCCGTCGAGCGCGCCAAGCTCACCGTGCCGGGTGACCCGCTGGACACGAGCACCAAGCTCGGCGCCCAGGCCTCCAACGACCAGCTTGAGAAGATCCTCTCCTACATCGACATCGGCCAGAAAGAGGGCGCGACCCTCCGTTTGGGCGGCGAGCGTGTGCGCCTGGGCGGTGAGCTGGAGGACGGCTACTACTGCGCCCCGACGGTGTTTGAGGGCCACAACAAGATGCGCATCTTCCAGGAGGAGATCTTCGGGCCCGTCGTCTCCGTCACCTCGTTTGAGGACGAGGCCGACGCCATTCAGCTCGCCAACGACACGCTCTATGGCCTCGGCGCCGGGCTCTGGACCCGCAGCGTTCACAACGCCTATCGGGTGGGCCGCGCGGTGCAGGCGGGCCGGGTGTGGACCAACTGTTACCACCTCTACCCCGCCCACGCGGCGTTCGGTGGCTACAAACACTCGGGCATCGGCCGCGAGAACCACCACATGATGCTCGGCCATTACCAACAGACGAAGAACCTGCTCGTGTCCTACGATCCCAACCCAATGGGCTTCTTCTAAGCCATGAGCGCCCACCCCGACCAGGGCTTCTCCCAGGTCTCGGTCACCGACGCGGCGGCGGAGCTCATCCGCCGTCTCGTCTTGGACCACGGCCCGGTGATGTTTTTTCAGTCCGGCGGCTGCTGCGACGGGAGCGCGCCGATGTGCTGGCCCAAAGGCGAGTTTCGTCTGGGTGAGCGCGACGTGCGCCTCGGCGTGGTCGAGGGCGCGGAGTACTGGATCGGCGGCGATCAGTATGAGCGCTGGCGTCACACCCGGCTCGTGCTCGACGTGGTGCCTGGGCGCGGCGCGGGGTTCTCGCTGGAGGCCCCCGAAGGGCTGCGGTTCATCATCCGCTCAGAGCTGTGCAGCCTCGATGAGCTCACCGCCCTGAACAACACGCCGCTGCCCCGTGGGGGCGACCGAGGCTGAGCGTCAGGGCGCCTCGACCACCTCTAACACGGTCATCATCCCGCCCTCCTCGTGCTCCAAGATGTGGCAGTGGACCATCCAGAAGCCGGGCTCCGTCGGCGTCAGGAGCAGGCGGGCGCGGTCTCGGGCGCGAAGGTTCAGCGTGTCCTCGACGGTGCGCGCCGCCGGGGCCACGCCGTTGACGCTGAGCACCTCAAACGCGAGCCCGTGCAGGTGCAAGGGGTGCTCGACGGCGCTGAGGTTCCGGGCCTCGATCACGACGGGCTGCCCGGCGATCACCTGGCCCACGGTCACCTCGGGGTATTGTTCGCCGTTGATGAACCACGCGCCGTCGTCACCGGCGAAGGTGTAGGTGAGCGTCGTGACGCCGGGATCCGCGCTCACCGCGCCGCCGGGGTGCACGAACGTGGGCGGCGTCGGCGCGGCGGCGTCTCCTTCTGGCGCCACGGCGAACAGCGCCTCGGGCTCCCCCACGCCCGCGCCCCCGGCGTGGCTGTAGGGGAGATCCCACACGGTCAGGCCGTCGCCGCCGAGCGCCCAGAGGAGCTCCGCGCGGTCTCCCGGGGCGAGGAGCAGCGTCTCCGGGGACTGTGGGGTGTCCAGGAGGCCCTGGTCTGAGGCGATCTGGGCGCCCAACGCGCCGCCGAGCGACACATAGCCCCGGTTGGAGACGTTCACGATCCTCGCGCGGAGGCTCTGACCGCTCGGCATCTCCGCGGTCGGCACGAGGAGGCCGTTCACCAACCACAGGCCCTCGGCGCCGCTCTCGCCGTGGCCGCCGTCTCCGGCGTGGGGCGGCGCGGGGCTGGCGCTGTCCAGGGGGGTGCTGTCGAGGGCGCCGTTCTCGGGCTCGGGGACGATCCAGTCATCCAGCACGATCACCCGCTCGTTCTCCACCTTGGGCTCAGCGGGATCCTCGACGATGAGCACGCCGTAGAGCCCCGCGTCTACCTGGCGATCGGTGTTCATGTGGGGGTGATACCAGAACGTGCCGGCCTTCGTCGCCGTGAAGGTGACCGTGCGGGACTCGCCGGGGGCCACACCGCCGAGCATCCAGGTGGCGCCGTCCGCCTCCCACGGCACGACCAGCCCGTGCCAATGGACGGTTGTGGGCTGATCGAGCTGGTTCACGAGGGTGACCGTCACGGCGTCGCCCAACGAGACGCGGATCGTCGGGCCTGGGGTCTGCCCGTTGTAGGCGTACCCGGAGAGGAGCTCGCCTCCGGGCAAGACGTGCTCGGCGGGGGCGGCGGTCAGCGTCAACAAGAAAGCGCCAGGCGCGGGATCCTCGTCGATGGCCTCCGCTGGAGAGACCAAACGCGGCAGCGGCTCCTCAACGGGCGCGGAGTCTGTGCGGGATTCTGTGGGCGACTCACCCTTGTCCGCGTCTC
>JBEAVX010000592.1:0-9647 GCA_041160755.1 Pseudomonadota bacterium | reverse complement strand
GAGCGTGAGCCCCCGCGAGATCGCCGCGGCGGCGGACGCATCGCGCCCGCCGTCGGAGAAGGAGTCGGGGGTGACGTTGAGCACCCCGGCGATTCGGACGTTCACGCGGGGGATTCTCCAGGCGGGGGCTTACGCCACCGCGCCGATGCTCTCCGGGAGGACGGGGTTGAGCCCATGCACAACACGCAAGAACTCCTCGGAGTCGACGGTCTCCTTCTCTAAGAGGAGCTGCGCGATCTTGTGCAGGATGTGCACGTTGGAGATGAGGATCTCCTTCGCCCAGCGCTGGCCCGTCTCGACCAAGGAGCGGACCTCGTCGTCGATGGCGACGGACGTGCTCTCGGAGAAGTGGGAGCGGCGGCCAAAGTCGCGGCCCAAGAAGACCTCGTCGTTGTCGTCCTCCCAAGAGACGGGGCCGAGGCGCTCGGACATGCCGTAGCGGCAGACCATGTCCCGGGCCATCTTGCTCGCCTGCTTGAGATCGTTGGACGCGCCCGTGGAGAGCTCGTTGAAGATGATCTCCTCGGCGACACGACCGCCCATGGCCGAGGCGATGCGCGAGCGGAAGTCTTCGCGGGTGAGGCCGCTGCGCTCCTCAGGCAAGAACCAGGTGACGCCCATGGCGCGCCCACGGGGGATGATCGTCACCTTGTGGACGGCGTCGGCCTTGGGCAAGAGCTGGGCGACGATGGCGTGGCCGGCCTCGTGGTACGCCGTGCGTTTGCGGTCTTCTTCGTTGATGACCCGAGAGCGGCGCGCGGGGCCCATGAAGACCTTGTCCCGGGCGGCCTCGAAGTCGTCCATCTCCACCTTCTTCTTGTTGAAGCGGGCGGCGAGCAGGGCGGCCTCGTTCACGAGGTTCTCAAGATCGGCGCCGGAGAAGCCGGGGGTGTTGCGCGCGACGAGGTCGAGGTTCACGTCGTCGGCCAGGGGCGTGCGGCGGGTGTGGACCTTGAGGATGCCCAGGCGCCCGGCCATGTCCGGGGCGTCGACGACGACGCGGCGGTCAAAGCGGCCAGGGCGAAGCAGCGCCGGGTCGAGCACGTCGGGGCGGTTGGTCGCCGCCATCATGATCACGCCCTCGTTGGACTCGAAGCCGTCCATCTCGACGAGGAGCTGGTTGAGGGTCTGCTCACGCTCGTCGTGACCGCCGCCCATGCCCGCGCCGCGGTGGCGGCCGACGGCGTCGATCTCGTCGATGAAGATGATGCAGGGGGCGTTCTTTTTGCCTTGCTCGAAGAGGTCGCGGACGCGGCTGGCGCCCACACCGACGAACATCTCGACGAAGTCTGAGCCGGAGATCGAGAAGAAGGGCACGCCGGCCTCGCCAGCGACGGCGCGGGCGAGGAGCGTCTTGCCGGTTCCGGGGGGGCCCATGAGCAGCACACCCTTGGGGATGCGGCCGCCGAGGCGGGTGAACTTGCGGGGATCCTTGAGGAACTGGATGATCTCCTCCAGCTCCTCTTTGGCCTCTTGAACGCCGCTGACGTCCTCAAAGGTGACCCGGCGCCCGCTCTCGTTCAGGAGCTTGGCCTTGGACTTCCCGAAGTTCATGGCCTTGCCGCCGCCGGACTGGAGCTGGCGCATCATGAACACGAAGAGGCCGATGAGGATGATGATCGGCAGGGCGTTGGAGACCAAGGTGAGCCACACCGCGCTGCCTTGGGCCTCCTCAAAGTCGGGGACGATCTTGTGCTCGGCGAGGCTGCGCACCAAGAAGTCCTGATCGGCGGGGCCGACGGCCTTGAAGGTGGAGCCACCGACCAGCTCGCCGCGGATCTCTTCGCCCTGGATCACGACCTTCGTCACCTCACCTTGCTCGACGCGCTGCATGAACGACGAGTAGGTGAGATCGACGTTCGGTGGCTGGGGGTTCTTCTGAACCGCCACCACGAAGGCCATGAGGACCACGAGGGCCAGAAAGGCCCAGAAGAGGATGGTGCGTCCGTGCTTGTTCATATCAGGAGGTCATCCCGAGCTTCCGCTCTCAGTCAGCAATGGTGGACTATATCGTAGCCTCGAAAGGGCCACCACCGGGCACCGATGGTCCGGCGGGGCGCTCACACCGCACTCGTACACCCCGAATCGAGGGCGAAGGCGCCAGGCCGGGCACCCAGCGCTGGTCCCCTCGCTCGATGACGGGGTGATATCGACGAAAGATCCGGCTCACGCCCGCCGCGCGAAGACGCTCGGCGAGGTCTTGGCCGCCGAGCTGCTCCCCGGGCTCAGGCGACCGCGCCCGAACCGGGGCCTCAGCCTCAACTCGCCACAGCCCCCAGTTAAACACCGCGCCCTCTGCAGGCGAGGGGGCTGGCGGCAGGCAGCGGAGGGTGTCGTCGTCGAGCGCCAGAGTGTAGCCGCCGGGCAGGGTCAGGCTGGCGCCGGGGTGATCGAGGCCCAGGGCCGCGTCGATGTGCCGGGCGGCGAGCTCCAAGGCCCCCTCCCCTCGCGCGGACTCCATGAGCCACAACAGCGCCCGGCGTTGAATCGGCGGCGGCGCGGCGATGAGGCGAGGGTGTGAGAGGCCGCCGTCGTCGGTGAACAGGGGCTCGGCGAGGGCGTAGAGCAGCGCGTCATCTTCAGCGAGCAGGGCCGCGCTGCGGGCCAACCCGACGGCCGCGCCCGCCCGGACGGCCTCCAAGGCGGGCAAGACCTGGTGCCGCAGGGCGCCACGGGAGCGTGTGTGGTTCGAGGGATCCTCCACCCAGCCGAGGCCGGCCTGGCGCGCGTACGCCTCCAGCTCGGCCCGGCGGGCGAAGAGCAGGGGCCGCACGTACCGCCCACGCCGAGGGCGCATCCCGCCCAAGCCACGCGCGCCCGCGCCGCGCGCGAGGCGGTCCAGCACGGTCTCGGCCTGATCGTCGAGGTGATGACCCAGCGCGATGTCGCCGGGCGGGAGCGCGTCGAAGGCGGCGTAGCGCGCGGCGCGGGCGCGGGCGGCGAGGCCGACGGGGTCGGGATCCAGGGCGAGGCGAATCAGGACGAAGGGCAGGCCAAGCCGCTTGGCGAGGGCCTCGACCTGGTGGGCCTCGTCGTCCGAGGCGGCGCGTAGGCCATGATGAACGTGCACGACCGTCGGCCGAGACCCGAGCTGGTGGAGGCCGACGGCCAAGACCGTCGAGTCCACGCCGCCGGAGACGGCGACGTAGACGGGCTCACCGAGGGAGAGCGCCGCGCATGAGCCCGCGAGGCGTTCGAGGAGGTCGGTCGGCACCCTCACAGGCTGCGCACGCTGGCGGGAACGTCAACGGATCGCCCGCCAACCGCTCGCGGCGGAGAGGGCGCGGAGCGCGGCGGGGTCATCGTCTGGATGCGCCCGAACCCGGCGTACCACGCCGCAGAGCGCGCAGGTGTGGGTGAGCACCAGGTCTTCTCCGCGCCGCTCTAAACCCGTCGGCGTCAAGAGCCCGCCGCAGCCCGCCGCCCGATCCCCAGGCACCTCACCGTCCACATGAAGGCCGTAGAGGCACGCGGGGCAGTGGTCTCGGACGCGCGCGCCGCCGGGGGGCACCGGCACGCCGCAGCGCGCGCAGGCGAAGGCCTCGTCGCGGTGGGTGGGGTTGCCCGGGCGTTGGGCCTCCGCCTCGCGGCCGAGCGCCCAACGCAAGAGCCGCTTGCTCGTGAGCTCGCCGGCCTCGTCGTGTTCGAGGGCGTCGTCGGCGGGCTGCACCCCAGCCAGCGCCATCAGCGCCGCGCGCGCCTCTCCGCGCTCGGCGTCCGGGAGGCGATCGAGGGCGTCGGCGGCGCGTTTGAGCCCCGCGCGGCTCTCACCCGCCTGCTTCAGAAGCGCCTGCGTCCGCTCCTGCACGCTCGACACACGAGACCTCGACGCGGTGGGTTAGCTTAGGCGAGGTAACCTTCGGAGGCCGCCTTGACGACGCTTCTGCTCCTGGCCCTCATGGGCGCCGAGGCCATGGCGCCTGCGGATGCGCCCCTCGCTGAGACGACCGCCGGGGCCGCGCCCGCTGATGAGCGGCTTGAGGCCCAGGCGATCTGGCTCATCGAGCTGCAGCGGCTGCCCTCGGCGGCGCTCGATCCGTTCCTGAACGATCCCCGCGCGACGGTTCGTGCCCGGGCCACCCTCGCCCTGGCGCGGCTGCGGGATCCGGCCGCCGTGCCGCGCCTAGTGACCCTCTGCGAAGACGCCAACCTCACCGTGCGCGAGCACGCGGCGTTTGGGCTCGGGCTCGTCGCCGGAGGCGCTGAGGCGGCCGCGCGACGGCTGCCCCAAGAGACCCACCCCAAGGTGCGCGCGCGCCTCGTCGCCGCCCTGGGAACCCAAGGAGGCGCCGATCAGCTCCCGACGCTGCTCGCGGCCCTAGAGGGCGGCGTCGCCGAGTCCCGCGAGGCCGCCCTCGCCTTGGGGCGCCTGGGCATGAAGAAGCTGCCCGAGGTGCAGGCCCCGACGACGCTCACCGCCCTCGCCGCCCAGCTTCGTCGGGTCGAGCCCAAACCCCGCCAAGCGGCGGCCTTCGCCTTGGCCCGAATCGGCGCCACGTCCCTGCCCGACGCGGCGTATGCGGACCTGTCTCGGCGTCAGGTCGAGGACTACGATCCCGTGGTGCGCGCCTTCTTGACCCGCGCCTTGGCCGCCGCCGCCAACACGCCCGAGAAGAAGCAGGCGCTCTTGCGCGCCGGCGCGCGCGACGCGGACGTCGGCGTGCGTGTGGCCGCCGCGCGCTCCATCCGCACGATCGGCGCGCCGGAGAGCCTGGAGCCCATCTCCACCCTCGTCCAAGACAAGGACCTCGGCGTGCGCCTGGAGGCCCTTCGCGCCGCTGGGGCGGTCGTGGGCCTCGACCACACCAAGCTCTTGGGCCCCGCCCTGGAGAGCGCGGATCCCCTCGTCGTCGCCGCCGCCATCGGCGGGCTCGACGAGGCCAAGGTCGAGCTGAACCTGCGCCCCTTCTTGCGGCCCGAGGCGCCGCTGCTCGTGCAACAAGCGGCGATCGAGGCGTTGGACGACACCGCCCAGCTCAGCCGCCTCGCGCTCAAGAGCCCCGAGGCCGCCCTGCGCGGCGCCGCGGCCGGTCGTTTGATGGAGCTCACCCCGACGGCGGAGGAGCGGCGCGCGCTGCTCGGCGCCGCCGATGAGCAGGTCGTCGCCGCCGGGGCGGCCTTGCTCACCAAGCTCCCCGACGCCCAGGCCCTCGGGCCGCTCATCACCGCGCTCCAGGCGAGCGTCAACGCGGATGTCTGGTCCGAGGGCCTCGCCGCGATCCGCGCGACGATCCCGCTCGTGAAGGATCTCAAGCCCCACCAGGCCGCGCTCACGGCCCTGGTGCAGCAAGGCGCGCTCCAGCCCGAGACCAAGACCCGCGCCGAGGCCATCGCCTTGGCGACGGCGCTCAAGCTGCCGACGCCGACGGGCCCCGCCCACAACCCCATGGTCGTGCCCGAGATTCACGAGGTCGAGCGCATCGTCTCCGCCCGCATCTTCACCGATGTCGGTGAGCTGCGTGTGTCTCTGCGCCCCGACGTCGCGCCGTTCACGGTCTGGAACTTCGCCAAGCTCGCTGAGTCGGGCTTCTACGACGGGATGCGCTTTCACCGCGTCGTCCCCGACTTCGTGATTCAGGCCGGAGATCCGCGCGGCGACGGCTCCGGCGGGCCGGGTTGGGCCATCCCGGACGAGCTCTCGCCCCTGGAGTACGGCGAAGGGGCCTTGGGCATGGCGCTCTCGGGGCCCGACACGGGCGGCTCCCAGTGGTTCATCACGCTCTCTCCCCAGCCGCACCTGGAGACGGGCTACACCGTCTTCGGCGCCTTGACCTGGGGCCAGGTCTCCGCCCAGCACGTCACCCGGGCCACGACCATCCAGAAGATCGTCATCGAGCGCATCCCCGCCAAGGGTTAGTCCCCGGCGAGGGGCGAGGCCGCGAGCAGCTCCTCGGTCTGGGCGAGCACGGCCTCACGCTCTCGGCGGAGATAGTCGCGGATCGCCCGGTCAAGGCGCGGATCGCTGAGCCAGTGGGACGAGCGGCAGAGCCTCGGCTCAAAGCCGCGCGGGTACTTGTGCCCCCCGCCGTGGCCAGGCTCAAAGGCTACGAGGCCGTGCTTGAGGCAATACTCGATGGGCTGGTAGTAGCAGACCTCAAAGTGTAAGAACGGCACCTCGACGGAGAAGCCCCAGTATCGCCCGTAGAGGCGGTCCCCCTTCTTGACGTTCAGCGCCCCCGCGATGGGCCGGGCGCCGTCATAGGCGAAGACGAGCTGGATGCGGTCGCGGAAGGCGTCTAAGGCGCCGTCCCAGAGCTTGTCGTTGAGGTAGGTCTCTCCGCCGAAACGATCCGCGGTGTTCACATAGAACCGACGCATCTGCGCCATGTGCTCGTCGCGGAGGTCGTCCCCCTCGATGATCTTGCAGACCACGCCGGTCTCGGCGAGGCGACGGCGCTCGCGGCGCAGCTCCCCCCGGCGTTTGGTCTTCATCCGGGCGAGGAAGCCCTCGAAGTCGCCATACCCGGCGTCCTCCCAATGAAACTGGAACTGGAGGCGCGTGGCGCCGCCCAGGCGCTCAAGCTCCGCCGTCTCGGCCTCGGTCGGGAAGAGCACATGCACGCCGTGGCAGCCCGTGGCCCGGCTCAGCTCGTGAAGTCCGCCGACGAGGGCCTGAAACAAGGGGGCCCGGGGGCGATCCGGCGCCGTGAGCAGCCGCGCGCCCGTGGCCGGGGTGAACGGCACGCCGACGATCACCTTGGGGTAGTAGCCCGCGCCCATCTGCCGGGCGGCGTGGGCCCACGCCCAGTCGTAGACGAACTCCCCCATGGAGTGGGTCTTGATGTAGGTGGGCGCCGCCGCCACGAGCTCGTCGCCGTCCCAGAGGGTGAGGTGCTGGGGGTACCAGCCGGTCTCGTCGCTCGCCGAGCCGCTCTCCTCCAGAAGGCGGAGCCAGCGGTGCTCCAAGAAGGGGGAGCCGCGCTCGCCGACGAGGCGGTCCCAGGCGGCGGCGGGGATCTGGGCGAGGCCGCCGACGGAGCGAAGGATCATGGGCTCACGGGGTCGTGGTGTCCAAGGGGGCGATGCCCTGGGCGATCTTCTCGCACAGGCCCCGCTCTACCGCCTTGGCCGCGACCTTGATCGCGTTGCGGGTGGCCCGGGCGTTGGACCGCCCGTGGGCCTTGATCACGACGTGGTCCAAGCCCAGAAGCGGCGCGCCGCCGTACTGTTTCCAGTCGGTCATGGTGCGGATCTGCCGGAGCTGCTGGGAGAGCATGGTGAGCCCGAGCTTCCACAAGACGCTGTTGGCGTAGGCGTCTTTGGCGAGCCCGGAGACCACCTCGGCGACCCCCTCCAGCATCTTGAGCATGACGTTGCCCAAGAAGCCCTCGCAGACGATGACGTCAACGGTGCCGCGCGGGATGTCCAGCCCCTCGACGTTGCCCACGAAGTTGAGGCCGGGGAGCCTCGTGAGGCGGTGGTGGGCCTCGACGATGGCCGGGGTGCCTTTGTGGGGCTCGGCGCCGTTCGAGAGCAAGGCCACCCGGGGGCGCTCGATGTCGGAGATGACCTGGGAGTAGGCGGAGCCCATCACCGCGAAGCCGAGGAGCTCCTCGGGGCCACACTCCAGCGTGGCGCCGACATCCAAGAGCAGCGCGAAGGGATCCTGGCGCGGACCACGCTTTTGTTCGGTGGGGTACACCGCCGCCAGCGCCGCGCGTTTGACGCCGGGCAGGCGCTTAAACTGCCGGGACGCCGCGAGGATCACCGCGCCGGTGTTGCCCGCGGAGACCATCGCCTGGGCCTCACCGGAGGCGACGAGGCGCGCGGACACGGCCACGGAGCAGTCGGGCTTCTTCTCTAAGCCCTCGTTGGGCAGCTCATCCATGCCCACCACATCGGCGGCGTGCACGATCGCCAGCCGGGCCGGGTCATACTTTTGGGTGTTGAGCAGAGACGTGAGCGTCGGGCCGTGGCCGACGAGCAAGATCTGCACCGGGCCGTCCTCGCGGGAGAGCGCGGCGGCGCCCTCCACCAGGGGCCCTGGCCCGGCGTCCGAGCCCATGGTGTCCAACGCGACGGTGATCATCAGCGCACCTCCGGCGGGCTCACACGACGCGGCCGACCGTCGGGGCCGACCATCCAGATCGAGAGCGCGCCATCTCCATCTTGATCACAGAGCGAGCGCGCCGTGAAGCCCTCCGCGCCTAAGGTGACCTCAAAACGGCAGGGGGTGGACATCGGCGGGACGCCGAGCGCGGGGATGCCGTCCCAGGGCACGGAGTCTGCGGTCAGGGCGTCGAGGTCCCGGGGGCCTCCGGCGTAGGGCACATAGGCCTCGCCGTCCGCCGCGAGGAGCTGCTGGCGGTACGCGATGAGCGAGAGGGTGGCCAGGGCCTCGGTGGGCGGCGGATCGCCGACAGGATCGTCCTCGGGCGCCGGGGGCAAGAGCTGGGCGACGTTTCGGCGCAGCGGGTGATCCGGCGAGGACGCGAGCTGGTGCAGCCCAGGGCTTCGGATGCGCAGCTCAACGCCGACCTCGTTGGTGCTCACCTGGCCGACCAGCTCCGCGCCGCTCAGCCAGCGCGGGGTGACGTCGCTCACCGGGAGCCCGGCGGCGCCGAGATCAACCCGGGCGGTGAGGCCCGGCAGCTCGGACCAGTCCAAGGCCTGCTCAAACCACGAGGCGCCCTCGCCGGCCATGGTCTGCCGCAGGAGCGTGGGGTCGTCAGAGACGTAGAGCGCCCTGCCCTTCGCGCCGCCGTAGATCACCCCACGCTCGATCTCGACGCGGACCAGCTCGTCCTCGCGGCTGAGCGTGAACGGCGCGTCTTCGGGGAGGTGCCGCAGCGCCCGGCGCAGCACCTTCTTGCCTCGACGAGGGCGCTCCAAAGGCACGATGAGCACGACGTGGGGCGCACCCTCCCCGGTGAAGGCCGCGACCTCGACGCCCGGCGCGAGGTCAAGCCGCGCCTGCTCAAGCCCGACCAAGGCCGTGCCCGCGACCTGCACCCGGTAGCCGGCCATCATCTCCAGCACGGGCTCAGGATCGAGGTTGACCCGGGCGGCGACGGACGGCGTGCCGCCAAACCCCAAGGCGGGGCCCGGCCAACCCGCGCCGAGGGTGGTGTCGATCGGCCCGGGGTTGTAGGCCTCGGAGGTGAGCAAGAGCCGCACCTCGTCGGGTTTTGAGGAGCGCACCTCGTAGAGCAGCACCATGTCCAAGAGCTGCATCGGCGCGGGGCGCGGCAGATCATCGACCGACATCACCAAGGCGCAGCCCTCGCCGGGGCTCGCGTGGCGAAGGTGGTCGGACACGTCGCTCGGGCTGCGCGGCAGCTCTTGCAGCCCGGGCTGAATGACGACGCTCAGGCTGCTCGTGTCTTCAGGGGTCGTCGTGATGCGCCAGGCGCCGGTCTGGCGGCGGTACGAGGCGCCGTCCGCCACATAGCCCGCGTCGAGCAAATTTTTGCGCAAGCGCGTCATGTCGGTGACGGGCAGGCTCAGCCACAACATCACCTCGCCGCCCTCGACCCCACGGCGAAGCTCGATCGGGCCCGACGGGTTGAGCCCTTGGGCGTCCGCCGACAAGGACTCGTCGAGGCCGAGCCCGGCGACCACGGTCTCAAACCAGAGCTCCCCCGACCATCCCAGCGGCGCGAGCTCCTCTGCGGACGAGCAGCGCATCGCCAGGTGTGAGACGAGGC
>JBEAVX010000581.1:0-12440 GCA_041160755.1 Pseudomonadota bacterium | reverse complement strand
TGGTGCGGGGCATGTGCCCCCGGCTCCAAGGCCCGCCGGAGGGGTGATAGGCCGCCGCCATGCGCCGGTGGGTGTCGTCGATGACTTCAGGCCGGGTGATCGAGAGGTTGAACACCTGCACCGGGGCGAGCTGGTTGACCTCTTCTTGCAGCGCCGGGTCGTGGCTGCCGATGACGAGCTGAAGCAGGTCGCGGCGCCAGTCTTGGGGGATGATCTTGAGGCGCTCAAACACCCAGCGGGGCTTGATCTCCAGGCGCTCGGGGCGGCCCCCGGCGGCGTCTTGGACCTTTGCCCAGTCGGCGTCGCTGCGGAAGTTGGCCCGGGTGATGTGCATCGGCGGGGTGTCGTCGCTGCTGATCGTGTCGCCGCGAAGCAGCCGCAAAAAAATGCGACATGCTTCAGAGAACACGAGGCCCTTCACCACGGGCCAGGCCGCGGCCTCCACGGCGTCCCGGGGGCCGATGCCGCTGGCCTCGTTCATGAAGTCGAAGCGCCCGGCGGAGAAGCCGACGTGGATGCGGCGGCGCTCCTCGGGGTTCAGGCCGTGCAGGGCCAAGGTCGAGGCGATGCGCTCGGCGTGGGCGATGGGCCCGCCCATACACACGATGTTCATCACCGCCGAGCCCATCTCGATGCGTTGGGTGCGGTGAAAGGCCTCTTGGGCCAAGGCCAAGAGGTTGCAGTTCAGGCCGACCTCGCCCTGCCAATGGGGGATGACCGGGCGGCGGTTGCCCTTCTGGACCTCGCTAGAGAGGTGGCTCTCGGCCACCCAGGCCACGCCGTAGCCCTGCGCGTCGGCGGCCTGGAGCTGGTCAAAGAAGTTGCGGAACATCTGGGCTTCGCTGGGCATCACCCCCCGGGCGGGCGTCTGGGAGATCGAGAAGAAGATGTCGTACTGCATGGTCCTCGCTCCGAAGATGCGCTCAGCGCCAAGCTTAGATGCTGCGGGTGCGGCCACCATCGACGGCGATGGACTGGCCACGGATGTAGGCCCCGGCGGGTGAGACCAAGAGCGCGATGAGCGCCGCGGGCTCCTCGGCCCGGCCCAGACGACCTTCGGGGATCTGGTTCAGCCAAGCGGCGCGCACAGCGTCAGCGCTAGAGCCCGCCCGGGCGGCGTTGGCCTGGGCGAGGCCGTCAAGGCGCTCGGTGTCGGTGTAGCCGGGCAGGAGGTTGTTGATCGTCACCCCCGGCGGCAGCTCTTGGGAGAGCGACTTCGCCCAGCCCGCCATGGCCGCGCGGATGGTGTTGCTCACGCCCAAGTTGGGGATGGGCTCCCGCACAGACGTCGAGAGCACGTTGACGATGCGGCCGTAGCCCGCCTGTCGCATCCCCGGCGTGAGCAGGCGGGTGAGGCTGTGCGCCGCCAGAACATGCCGGGCGAAGGCGGTGGAGAGCGCGTCGGGGGCGGCGTCGAGGAGCGGGCCGCCGGGCGGGCCGCCGGTGTTGTTGAGCAGGATGTGCAGGGGGCCGTGGGTGTCCAGCTCATGCTGCACTGCAACAATCACGCTCGGGAGGTCATCCAGATCCCCGACCAGGGCCGTCGGCGCCGGGGCGCCCAAGCCCCGAAGCTCCTCGGTCAAGGCGTCGAGGCGATCCGCGCGCCGGGCCAAGGCCACCACCCGGCAGCCCAAGGCGCCCAAGGCCAAGGCCGTGGCCCGGCCGATGCCGCTCGACGCGCCGCAGACCAAGGCCGCGCGCCCCTCTAGGCTCATTCGGTCGCGGGGGTCGTGGCTCATCGGGGGCGCCTCCGGGGGACTGCCCCTGTAACCTACGACTCGGCGCGTCGGCAGCGTCGGCGGCCGGTCCTCGGCGCAGGATTGAGCCCGGTCAGCGGACCTCCTCAAACACCAAGGTCTCGTCCCCGGCGGGCGGCAGCCACGGGCTGTACTCCGCTGCGCGCTCGGGCTCCAAGAGCTGCTTGATCCAGGCCGTGGCCAAGGTGTTGATCTGGGCGTGAATGTCCGCCGGAGGGCGGTAGGGTGGGTCGCAGTCGGGGTAGGTCGGCACAAGATCGCAGGCGTCGGAGAAGCTGTAGTGGCCCGCGCCGTCGATGCCCAACAGCGCCCGGGGCGTGACCGTGAGCAGGTCGTAGTCGGCGACGGGCTGGGACTCCCAGGGGGTGAGATCGTCTTGAAGGCCCGAGAGGATGAAGGTGGGGATGGTGATCTTCGGCAGGCCGCCGACGAGCACCTCGTGGCCCGCAGGGGACATCGGCAAAGCCGCCCAGGCCCGGGGATCGTGGCCGCTCAGCGCGTCGGCGTCGGGGTTGTTCGTGGACCACTCCACCAGATCCTCACACAGCCAGCCCCCGACGCTGTCGCAATAATTCGCCGAGGCTGCGACATCGAGGTCGGCGCCCGCGACGGCGAGGCTCGTGTAGCCGCCGAAGCTGTGCCCGGCGACGATGTAGCCCGCGTCCGGGTCCACACAGCCGTAGATCAACGAGTCGGGGTCAGCGGACTCGCGGAGGAGCTGGTCAAAGACGGCGGCGACGTCTTGGGGGCGGCGCTCCATCAGCTCGACGCGGGGCGTGCTGTTGTCGAAGAAGGTGTTGCCGACGTGGTCCGGCGCGGCGACGAGCAGGCCGTGGCTCGCGAGGCGCTCGGTGAAGAAGATCGACTGGAACCGCACGCCGCCGTTGCCGTGGGAGAAGATGAGCACCGGCAGCGGCGCCTCGCAGGCCGGCACGCCGTCCTCCAAGGCCGTCCCGGCGATGAGGTCGTCGTACTCGTAGAAGGCGCCCTCGGCCGCGCTCGACGCCGGGAACCAGAGCTGGGTGGGCAAGACGAGGCCGTCCACCCCTTCGGTCTCAATCTCTTCAGTGCCGATGAGCGCGGGGCCCAGCCTGTCCGGGGCGTAGAACGGCGCCGGGGCCGTCTCAGGGGTGCAGGCGGCGAGGAGGATCCAGAACATGGGGGCTCCGAGGAGGCGGGGAGGGGACGGTTAGGACACGAGGGCTTGGAGCTTCGCGCTGCCGTCGGTGAAGATCGGCCAGCCGTCGCCCACGAGGACGGCCTCGTAGGGGCCCAGCGCCAGCACGCGGCCTAGGCTCTCTTGGGCGGCGGCGCGGTCGGTGAGCTTGGCGTCGGGCAAGAGGTTGAGCCGCCCGCCGACATGGCCGCGCACCAGGTCGCCGAAGATCACGGTGTCACCCAGGATGAAGGCCAGCTCACCCGGGGTCTTGGAGCCGCGCAGGGCCACCAGCCGCATCCCGGCCACGGGGGCGTCGCCTTCGCCGAAGAAGGCGTCGCAGAGGATGGGGAAGCCCGCGCGCTCGGCCTCGGGGGCGCCGATCTTGGCGCCGAAGCGTCGGGCCAGCTCGACCACGGCCCGGGTGTGGTCGGAGTTGGAGACGAAGATCCACGACGCGCCGCCGAGGGTGTCCAGGTGTCGGAGGTCATGGGGGCTCATCGGCATCGGATCGATGAGCACGTTGCCCTCGGGCCGAATCCAGGCCCAGCCATTAAAGTCGAGGTTCCGCGCCTCATCGAAGCCCGACCAGGTGAAGAGGTCGGGGCGGTGTGTCGCCTTCATTCGTCGCTCCAGTGTGGTGTCTGAGCCTCTATCTCGAACAAGAAGCGCGTGAATGCCCGCGCGGTCGTGGCCGTGGTTGCGCCGTCGCCCTCCGGGGCCGTGGAGACCCTCATGTTGTCCCGCTTCGCCCGCTTCGTTCTCACCGCTCTGGTCTTGTCGCTCCTCAGCGTCGCTTGCCACCGCCCGGCCCTGCCGCCCAACCTCGTCCCGGGCCATGTGCTCGTCTACCGCACCGCCGATGGCTGGGAGATGGACCTTCGGCGATACCCCAACGACGGCCCGCCGGTGATGTTGGTGCACGGCATGGGCGCGAACCACTACAACTGGGACTACCGCGATGACGTGAGCTTCGCGTATTACCTGCACCAGCAGGGCTGGGACGTGTGGGTGCCTGTGCTTCGGGGCGACATGGGCGCCCGGCCCCCCGAGGGGGTCGCCGACCACGACTACACCTTTGATGACCACGCCCTCTACGACCTCCCCGCCGCGACGAGCGCGGTCTTGGCGGCCACGGGGCAAGAGCGCCTGTATTGGGTTGGGCACTCCATGGGCGGGATGCTGCTGTACACCTCGCTCTCGATCTTGCCTGAGCGCATCGCCGCCGGGGTGGCCATCGGCGCCCCGGCGAGCTTCGAGGAGCAGCGCGGCGTTCACCGCCTCGCCCGGGCCGGGGGCTGGCTCGTGCCCAAGGAGGGCCAGCTCCACAACCACGCCTTTTACCGGGTGGCGCGGCTCTTTGGCAAACGAAACCCGATGTACACCGTGCTCGCCAACAAGGACAACCTGGACTGGCCGACCACCCGGGGCCTCGCCCGCACGGCCCTGGAGGACATGTCGCGCCCGACGGTGCGACAGGTCCACACCTGGCTACGAGACGGGGAGCTGACCGATCTCGCCGGGGCCCCGTGGGTGCGGCCGATGACCGAGCCCGTGCCGGTGCTCGTGCTCTCGGGCAGCGCCGACCGGGTCGCGTTGCCGCACAACGTCGAGGCGGCCTGCGCGGTGTACGCCGACTGCGAGTTCCGCCTCTTGGGCACCGAGACCGGGCTCTCGACGGACTACGGGCACATCGACACGGTGGTCGGCGTGGCCGCCCGGGAGGAGGTCTACCCGATCATCCACCAGTTCTTGGCGTCACACCTGCCCGACGGCGTGACCTTAGGAGAGCCCGAGGACGACGGCTGGAGCCCCGTGGTCGAGGTGGAAGCTTGGCCGGAGGCGTCTAGCCCGCCGCCGAAGGTGCGGGCCGCGGACTCGTTCGCCCGCTGAGCGGCTCAGTCCCAGGCCTCGTAGCTGTGGCTCTGGCCGTGGCAGGCGCCGGTGCAGGTGCCGGTGCCGCTGCGGGTGAGGGTCGCGCCCGAGGGCGGCACGAAGTCCGCCACGCCGTTGACGTGTTTGGCGGGGGTGGCGATGGCGGTGCTGTTCGTCGTGGTGCCGCTGTGGCAGTCGTGGCAGGTGATGCCCTCGCGGAGGTGATCCTCGTGCGCCCCGCTCATCGTGTCCCAGGCGTCGCGGCCGCTCGACGCGCCGGGGTGGCAGTCGTCGCAGGCCAAGGGCGCGGCGGTGTGGGTGACGGCGCCGTTGTCGCCTTGGCCGTTGCCGTGGCAGTACAAGGTCGAGCAGCTCCCGTTGCCCGCGTATTTGCCCTTGTCGGAGAGCCCGTCCAAGAAGCTCACCTCAGAGATGGCGGGTGTCGCATCAAAGATGTGACCGGCGCTGAGCAACTCGGCGGGCTTGACGTGGCAGGACGTGCAGTCAAACGCCGTGTGGGTGTTCGTCTCGACGTGGCGGCTGTGGGCCCGGAACGCCAAGGTCGCCTCGTCGCTGTTGTCGTCGATGTCTTCAGGCGGCGCGCCGGTCGTGTTGTCGATCCCGCCGTGGCAGAAGGTGCAGTCCGTGCGCCAGCCGTCGTCGTGGCAGGTGTCGCAGCTCGGCGCGACGCTGGAGCCGGTGAGGTCCGCGCCGTGGCAGTCGGTGCAGGTCTGCTCGTGGAGCTTGGCCTCTAAGCCGTGCACCTTGGGCTTGTCGTAGCCCTTGGGGTGGTAGTCGGTGACGCCGCCGCCTTCGCAGTCCTTGAGCGCGCCGTCGTCGATCCAGGCGGCGATCTTGTCGGTGACGCTCGTGTCGTTCGCCCCTTGGGGCGGCATCGGGTCGCCCTCGGCGCTGGTCTGTTCGCCGCGCAGCTTGATCATCAAGAACGAGCTGGCCGAGTCTCCGGCGACGACGAGGGTGCGCCCGTCGTAGAGCGACGAGGGCACGCCGACCATCGCCGCGATGGGGTCGGTCTCCAGATCGAGGCCACCCGCGAGGCCGGCGCTGGGGCTGTGACAGAACACACACTGCGAGGCGATCAGCGCCGTGAGGGCGCAGTAGCCCGTCGCGGGCGGGCCGGTGTCGTCGGCGCCGCTGTCGTCGGTGACCACGGGCGGGGTGTTCTGGGGAAGGTGGATCTCGTCATCACAGGCGACCAAGGCGGCCAAGGCGAAGATCGTGAGGGTGAACAGCGGCGTGGCGGCGTTTTGCATGTGGACTCCAGCGATCCAGAGGATAGCCCTGCGCTCTTCTGAATGTGAGGGTCAAGTGCGTGACGACGCTGTCCGGTCGCAGGTTTTGGAGCTTCAGCCTGAAGAGGTGCGCCGAGGGCTGGTGAGCCGCTTGGGCCTGCGCCAGCGGGCGAGCGAGGGCGGGGCCGACGGCGCGCGGCAATTGTTGCGACAGTTGCGACACATCCAGCTCGACCCCTTGGACGTGTTGGGTCAGAACGCCGAGCTCGTCGCCTTCGCCCGGCTGCCCGGCCTCAAGCGGGGGGAGCTGTTCGGCCACCTCTTGCCCGGCGGCGCCTTCGAGCACTTCGCGAAGGAGGCCTGCCTCTTGCCCGCCGAGCACTTCCCGGCCTACCGGGACCGCGCCGTGCAGGCCCCGTGGTGGCGGCTGGGCGACCGCCTCGCCCGCTTAGACGCCGGGCTCATCCAGGACGTGCTGGACGAGGTGCGTGAGCGCGGGCCGTCGGCCCCGGCGGACCTGACCGATCGGGGGGCCGTGCGCCCCATCGACTGGAGCGGCTGGCTGGGCACGGGCAAGGCCGTGACGATGGCCTTGGAGGTGCTGCGCACACGCTGCGAGCTGGTCGTCGCCGGGCGTCGGGGTCGGCAGAAGGTGTACGACCTGCCCGAGCGCGCCTTGGGCCACCACGCCAGCGCGCCGCCGCCCGCTGATGTGGATCGTTGGGCGATCTTGGAGCGGGTGGCCGCCGCCGGGGGCCTGCTCGCCGAGTCCACCGGCCCGTGGTGGTCGTCGCTCTCCGGCGTGCGGCTCACGGGCCTGCCCGGTCGGCTCGTCGAGGAGGGCGCCCTGCGCCGGGTTCGGGTGAAGGGCGCGAGCCGCACCTACCTCATGGCGCCGGACTTCTTGGACGGCGGCGGGGATCTGCCCGATGACGGCGCCTTGCGGGTGCTCGCGCCCCTCGACCCCTTGATCTGGGATCGGGCCTTGGTGAAGGCGGCGTTCGGCTTTGACTACGTCTGGGAGGTCTACAAGCCCGCCGAGGCCCGGCGGTTTGGCTGGTACGTCTGCCCGCTCCTGCACCAAGGCGAGCTCGTGGGGCGGATCGAGGCCCGGATTGAGGCGGAGCCCAAGGCCAAGGCCAGGGCCAAGGCCGAGCGGAGCGGGGAGGGCCCGCGCCTGCGGGTGGACCGGCTGTGGGAGGAGCCCGGGCGCCGGATCGATCTTGACGCCTTGCGCCGCGCGCTCGGGGATCACGCCGCCCGCTGCGACGCCGTCCTGGGACCGATCCCGCCCGCAGAGCCAACGCCTGGCTGACCCTTGGCGGCGCGCTTGTGGCAAGATGGGCCCTGGTCAGGAAGGCCCACCCCCATGCTGTTCAGCCGCAAGAAGAACCTGCTCCAGCAGGTCGCCACGAACTCGTGGCGCACCGACGCCGACAAAGAGGCCCTGCTAGAGCAGCTCAAGGCCCAGGATCTCAAGCCCCTGGAGGCCATCCCGCTCATCTGGCACTCCGACGGCCTCGTGCGAAAGCTCGGCGTCGACACCTTCATGGCCAAGCCCAACGCTGAAGCCGTGCGGGCCCTGGTGCTGAGCATGGGCGACAAGCCCAACCACCAGCGCGCCTTCGTCCAGCGCATCTTCGCCCGCATCCCCGCCGACGCGATGCAGCCCATCGTCGATGAGCTGATCTCCCACAAAGACGCGGGCAGCCGCCGTCTGGGCTGGGACGTGGCCTTGGCCTTGGGCGGCGAGCTTCGGGTGAAGTACCTGGAGCGCACGCTGCGGGAGGCCCCGTCGAACTTCAAGACCGTGGCGCTCCAGCGCCTCCTCGCCGAGCGGAAGCCCCAAGACATGGTGGAGCTGCTCCTGGAGGTGGCGGATGGCGCCGACGAGCGCCTCGCGGCGACGGCCTATGAGGCCTTGGCCCAGCTCACCGACTCCCGGGTCATCCAGTTGATGATCAAGGGCTTCGCCGGGCATGACGCGGCGGTGCGTGAGATCTCCAGCAAGTTTCTGCGGGAGGCCGCGAAGCGTGAGCCGATCGAGATGCGCAAGCGCATGCTCAGCCTGCTCGGCGGCGGCGAAGACGCCACCCGGCGCCTGAGCGTCGAGATCCTCCTGGCCACCGGGGAGCCCCTGGAGGTGCTGCTGGAGATCCTCAAGTTCAGCCGGGAGCTCGTCGGCTGGCTGCGGCAGCGCATCTTGGAGACCCTGCAGGTCTTCGGCGACCAGGTCTTGCGCCCGGCGGTCACCCTGCTCAAGCACGAGGACGAGGAGATCCGCACCGCGGCCTTGGTGCTCTCCGAGCAGTTCAACGACCCCCGCATCATCGGCCCGGTCTCAGCACTCCTCGACGACAAGGACTGGTGGCTGCGGGTGACGGCCTGCGAGACCTTGGGCCGCCTCAAGGACGAGCGCGCCGTGCCGGCGTTGATGAAGGCCCTGGAGGACGACGACGCGCGCTGGGCGGCGATCGACGCCTTGGCGAACATCGGCTCGGCCTCAGCGCTCAAGCCGCTCTCGGGGCTGCTTCGTTCGCCGCGCCAAGAGGTGCGTATGGAGGTCATCCGCGCCTTCTCGCGCTTCTCCGAGCCCAAGCTCCTGCCCTTGCTCAAGGCGGTGATGGAGAAGGATCCGTCCTCGGAGGTGCGCACCCGCGCCGCCGAGGTGCTGCGCGACATGAGCCTGCGCCTTCATGTGGACTCGGGCAACACTGAGGCCGGCACGGCGGCGGCGCGCTCGGAGACGCTCAAGAAGCCCGTGGATCGTCTGTTGGCGATGGTCCGTGAGCAGGGCGCGAGCGACCTGCACATCACCGTAGACGAGCCGCCGTTTATCCGGGTGAACGGCGAGATGGTCCGCATGGACATGAAGCCGCTCTCTGCCCAGCAGACTGAGCAGATCGTGCTGAGTCTGCTCAACGAGCGGAACATGCGGCGGCTCATGGACGGCGGCGAGGCCGATCTGTGCTACGCCGTGCCCGAGGTGGGCCGGTATCGGTGCAACGTCTTCCGCCAGCGTCTTGGTCTGTGCGCGGCGTTTCGGGTGATCCCCAACCTGCCGCCCACCTTCGCCGACATCCGCCTGCCGGGCCGCCTCGCGGAGCTGCTCGACTATCACCAAGGCATCATCGTCGTCTCCGGCCCGGCGGGCAGCGGCAAGAGCACGACCTTGGCCGCCATCGTGAACCTCATCAACGAGTCCAAGGCCGACCACGTCATCACGATGGAGGACCCCATCGAGTTTGTTCACCCGATCAAGACGGCCTTGGTGAACCAGCGTGAGGTCGGCGCCCACACCGAGTCCTTCGCCCGGGCCCTGCGCGGGGCGCTGCGCCAAGACCCCGACGTGATCGTCGTCGGCGAGATGCGCGACCCCGAGACCGCGCGGATGGCGCTCACCGCCGCCGAGACCGGCCACCTCGTCGTCGCCACGATGCACACGACGAGCGCCGTGCAGACGGTCGAGCGCCTGGTGAAGTCGTTCCCCCCCGACGAGCAGCCCCAGGTGCGCATGGCGCTCTCCGAGGCGCTCAAGTACGTCGTGAGCCAGTCCCTTGTGCCCCGGCGCGACGGCAAAGGCCGCGTGGCCGTGTTT
The DNA here is from genome assembly GCA_041160755.1 of Pseudomonadota bacterium. GTDB lineage: Bacteria > Myxococcota_A > UBA796 > UBA796 > CAJQPC01 > JADKFE01. The sequence goes on along the minus strand of JBEAVX010000581.1, from coordinate 2,801 downwards.
GAGATCCTCAAGGGCACGGGCTCCATCGGCACGCTCATCCGCGACAACAAGACCTTCCAGATCCCGAGCATGATGCAGATCGGCCAGAACCAAGGAATGCAGACGGTGGACATGGCCTTGATGGATCTGTACGAGGCGAACCTCATCTCGGCGGAGACGGCCTGGATGCGCGCCGAGAAGCCCGCGCTGTTTGAGCCGATGTGTGACCCGGCGTTTCTGGCTGGCGGCGGCGCGATGTCGGCGCTCGGCGGCGCGGCCAAGGCGGAAGAGCCGAAGGAAGGTGCGGCGTGAGCGAGAACCGAATCGACCGTTTCCTCAAGCTGATGAAGGATCGCGGCGCGTCCGACCTGCACCTGTCCGTGGGCCGTCCGCCGATCTTCCGCCTCGGCGGGCGCATGGACCCGATCCGCTACAGAGTCCTGGACGACAACGACTTCATCGGGCTCTTGCAGGCGCCGACGCCGCCGCACATCTGGGAGAGCTACGTCGCGACCGGGGACGCGGACTACGCCTATGAGCTGCCGAACGTCGCCCGCTTCCGCGTGAACCTGTTCAAGCAGCAGCGCGGCATGGGCGCGGTGATGCGTATCATCCCCACGAAGATCATGACGATGGAGCAGCTCAACCTGCCCGCGTCGGTGAAGAAGCTCTGTTACCTCAAGGGCGGCCTCGTCTTGGTGACCGGGCCCACGGGCTCAGGCAAGTCCACGACGCTCTCGGCGATCATCAACGAGATGAACGAGCGGCGGCCCTTACACTTCGTCACCATCGAGGACCCCATCGAGTTTGTTCACCCGAACAAACGCTCGTTGGTGAGCCAGCGCGAGATCGGCCCGCACTCCAAGAACTTCACCAACGCCCTGCGCGCGGCGGTGCGAGAGGACCCTGACGTCATCCTCGTCGGCGAGATGCGTGACCCGGAGACGATCGAGATGGCGCTCAACGCCGCCGAGACCGGCGTGCTCGTCTTTGGCACTCTGCACACAAACTCGGCGTCCAAGACGATCGACCGTGTGGTGAACGTCTTCCCCTCAGACCGCCAGGAGGGCGTGCGCGGCGTGCTCGGCGGCGTGCTCAAGGGCGTGTTGGCCCAGCAGCTCCTGCGGCGCAAGAAGGGCGGTCGTGTGGCGGCCTTGGAGATCCTCTACGGGTCGAGCGCGCTCGCGTCGATGATCCGGGATGGAAAATCCCACCAGATCGGCGGCCTCATCAGCACAGGCAAGGCCCAGGGCATGATCTCGATGGACGACAGCCTACGAAAGCTGGTGAACGACGACGTGATTGAGCCCCAGGCGGCCTTGGAGAAGTCGCTGGACAAGGACGAGATGCGCAAGTGGCTCAAGGAGCGCGGGGTCGAGGTCTCCGAAGACGGGGGGCACTAAGCCGTGGCCGCCCCCGCCGGAGCGCAGGCGCCGAGCGCGATCTTACGCGCGGCGCGTCTGTGCCTCTCCTTGAGCGGGCGCAGCGTTCACCTGCATGTGGAGATCGAGGGGGATCGGGTCGTCGAGGTGGACACCGACGCCCGAGCTTTGCTCGGCGCCGAGCCCGCCCAGGCCATCGGGACGTTGTTGAAGCTCGACGCCTTACGAGGCGTGTGGCGGCGGCTGAGCGCCCCGGGCGGCCGCGCGCTCATCGTCATTCAGGCCGACACGCCGTCGCTGCAGGCTCTGCCGTGGGAGCGTCTCACCTTCCCGCCCCCAGCGGCGAAGCCCGTCGTGGTCCGGGTGACCAGCGAGCCCTCCGCCCGCTCGCCGTCACCCTGGGGCCTGCGCCTCGTCGGCTACGCGCCGCCGGGAGACCTACAGTCCGAGCGCCGCCTCGCCACGCTCGCGCCGAGCTGCACCAAACACCACCTGAGCCCGCCTGTGCCGCTGTCTTCAGCCCCACGAGACACGGACGACGCCCAGGTCTTGTGGCTCGTGGGTCGCCCGGCGGCGCTCACCGAGGCCATTGACGGCGCCGTCTCCGCCTGGCTCCCCGTGGCCGAGCTCGTGGTGTTCGCGCTCGTCGGCGAAGAGAGCCGCAGCCCCCGCGCCCGCAGCCGCCTCGCCGAGCAGGCCGTGGAGCTGGGCGCCCGGGCGGCCCTCGCCTTCGCTGATCCCAACGTCACCACGGTCACGGCGGCCCAAGACGCGGCCGTGCTCGCGGCGCTCGTCGAGGAGGCGCCGCTGTGGCGTCTCGCGCAGCTCGGCGACGCCCCGGTGCTGCTCGCCGGGGGACTCGACGCGCTGCACCAGCCCGCGGCGCTGCGCGCCTGGCGGCCCGCGGGGTGGAGGCTCCCGGGCCCCGAGGCCGCCGCGCGGCTCGACGCCGCCCGTCGTTACGCACAGTCCCGGGGCTCGGCCTATGTCGGCGTCGAACATCTGTGTGAGGTCGCCCGGTCGGGCCCCACGCCGCGCCGTCCCCAAGGCCCGCGCCCCTGGCTCCACCTCGACCGCCTCGCACGCCGCGCCCCGGACTGGACCGGAACCCCCCGCCTCAAGGCCCTGGGCCTTGATCTGCCGGAAGGGTTCGGCCTCCCCGAGCTGGAGCAGGCCTTGGCCGCGGCCGAGCGCCCCGGCGCCGAGGCCCCGGCGACCTCTCTGGAGGTGCTCGGCGGCCCTGAAGACGGCCGACTGTTCGTGCCCCAGCCCGGCGAGTGGCTGGGCCGCGACATCCCCGGTCTCGCCCCTGACCACGCTCTGTACACCGACGCGCCGCTGACCGACCCGTTCTTGTCGCGCCGCGCCTTGGAGTGGCTGGGCCCTGGCCGCCTGAGCCTGCCCCGCGCCGTCACCCGGGAGGACGGCGAGATCGTCGGC
>JBEAVX010000542.1:0-8892 GCA_041160755.1 Pseudomonadota bacterium | reverse complement strand
ACGCCGACGACGTGCACGTCGTTCTCGACGGCCTGGAGCGCCGTCTCCTCGGGCGTCTGAAACAGCGGGCCGACGTCGACGTCGAAGCCCAGATCCGCGAACGCCGTGGCGATGACCTTCTGGCCCCGATCGTGCCCGTCTTGGCCCATCTTGGCGACGAGCATTCGGGGGCGGCGGCCCTCGTCTTCAGCGAAGGCGGCGACCCGCGCCCGGGCGTTGTTGAGCTCGGCGTCGCCGTCGCCGACCTCGCCGGAGTACACCCCGGCGATGTTGCGGATCACGGCCTGGTGCCGACCGAAGACCTCCTCCAAGGCGTCGCTCATCTCACCCACCGTCGCTTTGGCCCGCGCCGCGTCCACCGCCAGCGCGAGCAGGTTGCCGTCTCCTGTGGCCGCCGCCTGGGTGAGCGCCCGGAGCGCCCGGCGTGTGGCCGCCTCATCCCGCGCGGCCTTGAGCGCGGCGATGCGCTGAAGCTGGGCCTCCCGCACGGCGGCGTTGTCGACCTTGAGCACGGCGAGGGCCTCCTCTTCAGCGAGCCGATGGCGGTTCACGCCGAGGATCGTCTGCCGTCCGGAGTCGATGCGCGCCTGGGTGCGGGCCGAGGCCTCCTCGATGCGCAGCTTGGGCAGCCCGGCCTCGATGGCCTTCACCATGCCGCCCATCGCCTCGACCTCGTCGATGTGCGCCATGGCCCGGGCGGCCAGATCCGCGGTGAGGCGCTCGACATACGCCGAGCCCCCGAAGGGATCCGCGACGCGGCAGATGCCCGTCTCGCTCTGAATGTGGAGCTGGGTGTTGCGGGCGATGCGCGCCGAGAAGTCTGTGGGCAAGGCCAGGGCCTCGTCCAGGGAGTTTGTGTGCAATGACTGGGTGTGCCCAAACGCGGCGGCCAGGGCCTCGACGTAGGTGCGCGTGACGTTGTTGAACGGATCCTGCGCCGTGAGCGACCAGCCCGAGGTCTGACAGTGGGTGCGCAGGCGTAAGGAGCGGCTGTCTTTGGGTGAGAAGTGCCGCTTCACCAAGGTGGCCCAGAGCTGGCGCGCGGCGCGCAGCTTGGCGATCTCCATGAAGGTGTCCATGCCGATGGCGAAGAAGAAGGACAGTCGCGGCGCGAAGCTGTCGACGTCCATGCCCGCGGCGATGCCCGCCCGGATGTACTCCAGACCGTCGGCCAAGGTGTAGGCCAGCTCGATGTCTGCCGTCGCCCCGGCCTCCTGCATGTGGTAGCCGGAGATCGAGATGCTGTTGAACTTGGGCATGTTCCGGCTGGTCCACCCGAAGATGTCGGCGATGATCCGCATCGACGGCCCCGGCGGGTAGATGTAGGTGTTCCGGACCATGAACTCCTTGAGGATGTCGTTCTGGATGGTGCCGCTGAGCTTCTGCGGCGGCACCCCCTGCTCCTCTCCGGCGACGATGTACAGCGCCAAGATCGGCAGCACGGCGCCGTTCATCGTCATCGACACGCTCATCTGATCGAGCGGGATGCCGTCAAACAGCACACGCATGTCGAGGATGGAGTCGATCGCGACCCCGGCCATGCCGACGTCCCCCATCACCCGGGGGTGATCAGAGTCGTAGCCGCGGTGGGTGGCGAGGTCAAACGCGATGGAGAGGCCCTTCTGGCCTTGGTTGAGGTTCCGCCGGTAGAAGGCGTTTGACGCCTCCGCCGTCGAGAAGCCCGCGTACTGTCGCACCGTCCAGGGCTGGCTCACATACATCGTCGGGTAAGGGCCCCGGGTGTAGGGGCCGAAGCCGGGCAAGGCGCCCTCGACGCCTAAGCCCGCGAGGTCCGCCGGGCCGTAGAGCGCGCGGCGGCGCAGGCCCTCGGGGGTCTCGGCCTCGGGCAGCGCGCCGGGCTCGGGCGGCGTCGGGGCGGCGCCGAGCGCGTCGTAAGAGAGGGTGCTGAGAGCGGGCGACATCACTTCTCCCCTTGCGCGGGCAGGCCGAGTCCAGAGAGCAGGCTGTTCAGCGCCGTGACCACGTCCGCCCCGGCGTAGACGAACCCGTCGAGGGTGGGGGCGGGCGTCACGTCCTTGAGCGTCGCCGGGCGCGTCGCCACCCAGACCTGGGCGGCCCCGGCGGCGCGCAGGGCCTCGGCGAGCGGGCCGACGACGGCGGGCAACCGCGCATCGGCGACGCAGATCACGGCGGCGACAGCGCCCAGCGAACGAAGACGCTCGGCGAGCTGGGACGGGGCGTCCTCCGGCGCGGCGGCGCCCTCGTCCTCGACGGCGTTGAGCCCCGCGGCGCGCAGGAGGTTCAGCGTCCAGGTGGCGCGGGCCTTCCACTCGCCGACCGGGCCGACCGTCGCCAAGAGCACCGTCGGCGCGGCGCCCCCGGCCTCGACCCGCGACCGCAGCGCGTCAAACGGCGCGGCGTCGAGGTGCGGCGGCAGCGGCGGCGCGGTGTGGGCCGCGTCACGCCCGAGCGCGGCGCCCAAGGTGCTGAGCCCGGCGCCCGCCTGGGCGGCGGCGGCGAGCTCGCCCAAGGCCTCGGCCCCACGGCGAACCACCGGCGCCGCGCCCGCGCGGGCGGCGTCCCCGGGGGGCGTCGTGACGAGGCTGGGCCGGGTGAGCGTCGCCTCCGTCGGGTCGACAAAGTCCGAGACGCCGACGAGGGGGGCCTTCCGCGCACGAAGCTGGGCCGTCCAGGCGCTCTGGGCCTCGCTCACCCGGGCGTGGACCTTGCCGTCGCGCCACGACGCCGCGAGGCCACCCTCGGCGCTGATCGCCTGCAGCTGCGCCCACGCCGCGCGCCCGACGGCGTCGGTGAGGGACTCGATGGCCGGCGCGCCCCCGAGGGGGTCGAGCACGTCGCCCAGGTGGCTCTCGGCGAGGAGCACCTGGGGGGTGTTGCGGGCGACGCGGCGGCCAAGGGCGGACGGCTGGCCCAAGGGCGCGTCAAACGGCGTCGCCGAGACCAGCTCCGCGCCGCCCATCAAGGCCGCGAAGGTGGCGCTCGTCACCCGGAGCAGGTTCGTGTGGGGATCGCGCCGGGTCAGCGTGGCGACGCTGGGCGCGGCGTGCAGCGTGGCGGGGGCCGGGGAGGCCACGCCGAAGGCCCGGGCGAGCCGAACGTGCAGGCCACGCATCGCCCGCAGCGCGGCGACGTTCACCAGGAGATCGCGGCCCATCGGCACCGACCACCACAGCGCGGCGACGGCGCGCTCGGCGGGCACCCCGGCCTCGGTCAGCGCGCGGAGCGTCTCGGCGGCGGCGGCCTGGCTGAGGCCCAAGGTGAGGGTGTGGTCCGCCCCAGCCTCGGCTTACGGCGCGCCGCTCACGCCCAAGGTGAAGGCGTCGGGGGCGCCGGCGGTGAGCTCGGCGAGCTCGGCGAAGACCGTCGGCAGCCCGGCGGGCAAGGCGCCGTCACGCGCCAAGGCGGCGAAGGGGTCGCTCAGCACATAGAGCGTCGTGGCGGACGAGAGGACGGGGCGCAGCGAGGCCACGGCGGGCAAGGCGTTCGCCCCGGCGTCGAGCATCAGCACGCCGGGCCGAGACGCGCCGAAGACCGCGCCCCACGCGGCGGTGTCTGCGGGCCAGAGCCCCGCGCCGCCCACATCAGCCTGGCCGAGACGCGCGCCCAAGGCGAGCTGGATCCACACGCCGTCGGCGCCGCCGTGAAGCTCCTCCACCACGGCGTCATGGGCCTCGGCGACCGCTGAGGCCAACACGGGCTGCACGAGCCGCGTCGGCTGACCGAGGCGCGCCTGGCAGGCCGCGAGCACGAACGGATCGCGGGGGGCGCTCCCGGCGTAGACCGGCTGGAGCTTGAGGCCCTCGCGGGTGGTGGAGACGAGGGCGCGTTGAAGGTCGGCGCCGTTCAGCTCACGCGTGACCTCCTCCCGCCACTCGGCCAAGGAGGTGGGCGGGAAGAGGGGCTCAGTCATGGGGTCAGATCCGGATTCCGTCCTGTTCACACACCCGCACTAACAGCTCCTCAAGGATCTGGCGCGCCCGCCCGGTGCCCTCCCCCATCGCGCGATGCAGCGCGGCGTCCGCCTCGTCCCGGGCGACGCAGTCGGCGCTGTACCGCTCATAGGCGATCAAGGCGGCGACGAGCCCGGCGAGGTGGTTGGGGCACTCACAGTCCAGGCCCGTGCGCATCTCGCGGAGGCGGCCCAGCTCGGCGTCGGTGAAGCGCGGCGGGCTTGGCGCCTCCCCCACGGCCGGGGCCAAGGCCGTCGGCGCGTAGCCCGGGCCGACGCCGCCGTTCGCCGCCGCGCGCTCAAAGGCGATCTGCTCGACGATGGCCTGGCGCAGCGTCGCCACCCGCACCGGGCCCTGCACCAGCCGCGCGCCGAGCTGGGCGAGCTTGGCGAGGGTCTTGTGGGTGGCGAACTCGTAGATGACGACGACGCTCTGGGCGCGGGTCACCTCGACGCAGCGACGCAGGTTGTCCCGAGGGGCGCCCCCCAACAGCGCGAGCCGGACGACGAGCACGTCCACGGGCTCCTCGTGGGACAGCGCAAAAAAACGATCCAGATCCGGCGCGATCCGAGCGACGGTGAGGCCGCCCAGGTAGCTCTGGGTGACGTCGAGCTGCTGGGTGAGGGTGTCGTGCAGCGCGGCGATGCGCACGCCCGGCACAGTCTCGCGCGTCTGGGCCTGAACGGTCTTCTGCGCCTCCTGGATCAGGCTAATTGCCTCGCTCACCTTGTACCCTTTATCCATGAGCAGCTTCACGGACTGAAGGCAGGCGAGGTCGTTGTCGGAGTATTCCCGATACCCGTTGTCTTGGCGGCTGGGCTCGACGATGGCGTATCGGCGCTCCCAGGCCAACAACGTGGCGCGGGAGATGCCGGTGAGCTCGGCGACGGTCTTGATGCGGTATCCCATCGGTGTCAGTGGGCTGGAGGGTCGGATCCCACGCGGCGAGGGTCGTCGGCCGCGTGTCTGCGCTGGCTGCTTCTCCAGCGCCCGCCCTCTTGTGCGTCGCCGTGAGCAGCCTTCCGTCCGACCTATGCCGCCACGGCGTAGACGTTGCGTGCTGAAGCGCGAGAGGCGGTGAAGGCCCACCTCCACCGCCTCAGCCCGGACCGCGCGCCCGCTCAGTAGCTCAAGGTGCCTTTGCCGTACCAGTAGCGGGTGTAGTAGTAGGTCTTGCCGTTGTAGGAGTAGGGGTAGTTCTCAAAGCCGCCGCCGAAGGTGATGCCGCCCGCGCCGTTCGTCGTGGCCGCCCAGAGGGCGCTCCAATCGCCGTAGGTCGGCGAGTAGTACCAGATCACCTCGTAGGCGCCGTAGTAGTCCGCGTCGTAGCCGAAGGTGTAGCTGAGGGCGGATCCGTCGTGGCAGCCGCCGTCATCGTAAGACTTCGCGGAGTCGTAGGTGAGCTTGAAGTCGAGGCTCCACTCACACTCGGGGCAGCTCGCCTTGCCGGGGGTGCCGACGGTGTTGAAGACGAGCTCGCAGTCGTAGTCCCCGGGCTTCGGGTTGAAGCCGTAGGAGAACGTCATCGTGCCCTTGAAGCCGGTGACGTCGGCGTCCGCGTCGGCGTCCGCGTCGGTGTCCGCGTCGGTGTCCGCGTCGCTGTCGGCGTCGCTGTCCGCGTCGCTGTCCGCGTCGCTGTCGGCGTCGGTGTCCGCGTCGGTGTCCGCGTCGGTGTCCGCGTCGCCCTCGGCGGTGTCGTCGCTCAAGGGGCCGGTGTCGTCAATCTCGATGCCGTCCTTCCCGCCGACACACGCGAGGGTAAACAGCGCGAGCACGCTCAAGAACGCAGGGGTCGTCTTCATCGACTTACAGGCTCCGATCCGAGGAGTGGGGAAGAGACGCGGCGAGCGCGCTCCTGCCCAAGCATAGCCCGACCTCGGCGCCATCGCTGGAGCGTCACTCCTCGTCTTCGCCGCCCTCGGACATCACCGGCGGGAAGGCCGACTCCCGCAACCCGGCCAGGCAGGCGTCCATGGCCGCCGAGAGCGTCGCCTTTCGATCGGCGAGGTTTGGATCGTCGTGGATGTTGTCGATCTCCGTGGGGTCGAGGGTCAGGTCGTAGAGCTCATAGGCCGTCTCGTCCCAGGTCCAGGTGCGGTATCGAACGAGCTTGTATCGATCGTCGCGGGCCATCATCAACCACGGATATGGATCGCTCGTCTTGATCCCGAACATCGAGAACACCACGTCTCGCCCCGTCTCCTGCTCGCCGAGCAGCACGGCGGAGTGATCCTGCCCCGAGAGCTCCTCAAGGCCCTCGTGCGCCCCGATGAGCCCGGCGAGGCTCGGCCAGAGATCGAGCTCCGAGAGCAGCGCGTCGCTGCGCGTGCCCGCCGGGATGTGCCCAGGCGCCCGCACGATGAGCGGCTTCCGCGCGGCGCCCTCAAAGAAGCAGCTCTTGAGCCACAGGCCCTTCTCGCCGAGCATGTCGCCGTGATCAGAGGTGTAGACCACCGCCGTAGACTTGGTGAGCCCCAGCTCCTCCAACACCGCGAGCAGCTCACCGACGAGGGTGTCGACCCAGCTCACCGCGCCCATGTACAAGGCGAGGCAGAGGCGCGTCTGCTCCTCGGTCATGCCGTCCCAGCCCATCTCTTCGACCCAATGTTCGCCGATGCGGCAGTCGTCGAGATCACCCTCGACGTTCTCGGGGAGGGTCATCAGGTCGGGATCGAAGCGGTAGTAGTAGTCATCGGGGAGGCGCCAGGGGTAGTGGGGCGCACGAAAGCTCACATACAGAAAGAACCGCTCGTCTTTGTGGGCACGAAGCCAGGCGATGGCCTCTTGCAGCATGATGTAGTCATCGTCGCGGCGGGGATCGGCCAGGGGGTGCCCGTCGAAGCCAGAGAACGGGATCTCGGCGAAGATCGGCTCGTGCTCCGGGTCGGCGACGGGCTGGTCGAGGCCCTCGACATAGGCCGCGTACAGCTCATCCCAGCGGGCGCCGGACGCCGTGCTGATGAAGGTCTGAAAGCCGAAGCTGTAGGTCTCTTCGTCGTTCTGTGTGTGAAGTTTACCGAAGCAGGCCGTCGCGAAGCCTTGGCTCGTGAAGTGCTCGGCCAAGGTCCAGTTCAGCTCATGGAACACATAGGCGTTGGTGAGCTGCCCGTGCTCTTGGGGCCACAGGCCGGTGAGCAGCGACTGCCGCGTCGGCGCGCAGACCGGCGTCGAGGTGTACACCCGGTTGAGCACCATGCCCTCGGCGGCGAGGCGGTCGAGGTTGGGCGTGCTGGCGTCGGGGTGGCCCTCAAAGCCGAGGGCCTTGGGGTTGTGCTCGTCGCTGGAGATGTAGAGCACGCTGAGCTGATCCCGCGGCACGGGGACGTCCGGGACGCCGGTGTCGGCGGTGTCGTCGCCCCCGGTGTCCTCCACCTCGCTGTCCTTGACGCCGGTGTCTCCGAGGCCCGTGTCGTCTTCGCCGACGTCTTTGGTCCCGGGCGCCTTGCAGGCCTGAATCGTGAAGCTCGCGCCGATGACGGAGAGGGCGCCCGCGCCTTGAAGCAACGCGCGGCGGGTGCTGCCGGATCGATGGGACATGCGCTTCCTCCGTTCGGGATGACGCCAGGTCATCCGGTGTTTCACCATAACAGACGAGCAGAGACGCGCCGCGCCGAACTGGATCGGCCGATCTTTGCGGTCTCCACCCTTTGGCTCCTTGTGCGATACTCCGCCCATGGTCACCCCCTCCGCGCTCTGGCGCCGCCCCCTGCCCTACGTCTCCCTGCTCACCGCCTTCGTGGCCCTGCCCGGCTGCAAAGGCGGCGGCGACGGCCAAGACTCCGCCGCGCCGCCGGACGTGGTTCATAGATTGGACGACCAACTAACCTTCAGCGACGTGCTCGCCTTGGGCACGCACAACAGCTACCACGTCGAGACCTCCAGCCGCCCGGAGTGGGACTACACGCACCTGCCCCTCGATCAGCAGCTCGGCGAGCAGGGCGTGCGCCAGTTTGAGCTCGATCTCAACTGGGACAGCGGCGACGACGTGTGGCGGGTGTACCACGTCCCGCTCATCGACCAAGGCACCACCTGCGACCTCTTCTCGGAGTGTGTGGCGGTGATGGCCGAGTGGTCGGCGGCGAACCCCGGGCACCACCCGATCCTCACGCTCCTGGAGCTCAAAGACCTCGCGCCCACCGACGACCCCGAGGAGGCCGCGCTGATGTTGGCCGCCGCTGAAGAGGCCGTGCGCGCCGCCTGGGGCGACCGGGTGATCACCCCCGACGAGGTGATGGGCGCGGCGGGCTCGCTGAATGAGGCCGTGGCGACGGCGGGCTGGCCCACCCTGGGGCGCCTGCGCGGGCGCTCGGCCTGGGTGCTGCACGCCGGGGGCGACTGGAACGACCTCTACACCGAGGCCGGCGCCACCACCGCCGGGCGCCTGTTCTTCCCCGATGGCCAAGGCGAGCTGGAGTCCCCCACCGCCGCCGTGCATGTGATGAACGACGCCTTCGACCCCAACATCGCCGTGGCCGTGGCCCGGGGCGCCTTGGTGCGCACCCGCACCGACGGCGACGGCGACGAGGCCCGGGCGAACGACTATACGAAGGCGAACGCGGCCTTGGCCAGCGGCGCGAACTTCGTCTCGACGGACTTCCCCGCGCCGCACTACGAGACGGGCTACGTCGTGGCGATCCCCGAGGGCACGCCATCGGCGTGTAACCCCGTTCATGCGCCGGAGGGCTGTCTCAGCACAGACATTGAGGATCCGGCGCTTCTGCAGGGGCGTCAGTAGATCTCGCCGTAGGCGTAAAAGATCTCCCCGTAGTAGCGCTTCCCTGTTGACGCGCCAAAGACGCTTGAGATCTCATCTTTCATCTTGAACCGTGTCTCGTCCACAGCCATCCACGGATAATCCGTGTAATACCACCGGTCAGCGAGATCGGGCATTCCTTCGTCGAGGAACACGCTGTCGCCGTAGTCATAATAAAAGTACCCCAGATAACCACGCGAACCAGAA
>JBEAVX010000475.1:0-4261 GCA_041160755.1 Pseudomonadota bacterium | reverse complement strand
AGCTTCGCCTGATCACCACAGGCGGGCCGATCCCCGGGCACCACGAGGCCACCTGGGACACCTTCGCCGCCGGGGCCTTGGCGAGCCCCTACGCCGACCGGTTTGAGCTCTGCGGCTGGGTGCCCCACAGCGAGCTGCCGAGGCGCCTGGGCGGCGCGCAGGTCGGGGTCTGCCTCGACCGGCCGGGCCTTGAGCCGGAGCTCGGCACCCGCACGCGGCTTCTGCTCTACGCCTGGCTGGGGATGCCGATCCTCGCCACGGCCCGCTGCGAGCTGGCCCGAGAGCTCGCCGGGGTGCGGCTCCTGCACACCGTGGAGCCCGGCTCGGCGGAGTCTCTCGCCGCGGGCATCGAACATCTGTGGCGTGAGGGGGAGGAGGGCGCCGCGTCGAGCCGCCTTCAGGGCTACCTCGGCGCCCGGGCGACGGTGGAGCAGACCACCGCGCCGCTCCTGCGCTGGCTGCGGGCGCCGCGCCGCGCCGACCCCTGTGAAGATCCGGGCGTCGTCATGGCCCAGCGCCTCGCTCGGGCGGAGGACGAGCTGGCGGCGGTGGTGCGCTCACCGACCTGGCGCCTGCTGAGCTCGGCCGATCGGCTCACTCGGGGGATCCCGCAGCAGCTCTGGGGCCGCTTCAAGCGCTGATCTCGGCGTATGAGCGTCTTTTTTCATCGAGCGCCGTCCGCGCGCTCAGGCCGGTTCACGCCGAGCGCCTTGCATGATCATGCAGAACGGTGCATAAGTATGCGTCCAATCCTGCCGTGAGACCCCTCGGATGCTCCTCCTTCGTAAGCCAACTGTCCGCGACGTCCCCCGCATGATCGAGCTGATGGCGCCTGGCGTGCGCAACGAGGCCCTGCTCCCCCGAACCGCCCGCGCGGTCGTCGAGCGCCTTCGTGACTACGTCGTCGTCGAGTCTCGGGGCGAGCTGGTCGGTCTCGCGTCGGTGAGCCTCTTGAGCGAAGACCTGGCCGAGGTCGGCGCCGTCGTGTGGCAAGACACGGCCCAGCTCGGCCTGCTCCTCGACGCCGCCTTGGACGAGGCCCGGGCCCTCGGCGTGTCGCGGGCCTTCGTCATGGCGCCGGACGCCGCGCCTTACGAGGCCTTGGGCTTCAGCCGCCAGCCCATCGCCAGCTTGCCAGAGAAGCGGGATCACCAGTGCCTGCGCTGCGCCCGCCTCCCGCGCTGTCGCCAGCTCGCGTTGGTCAAAGAGCTTGAGTCGGCCGTCCGCGCCCAGGCCGCGTAAGCCCCGTCCCAGGCGGAAAGCGGCTTTCCTCGGGCCCTGGCGCCTCATTCCTTGGGTGAACGGGCGTCACGGGTTAAGGTGGGCGCTCCGCAACGAGGCAACGCGCGCCCTGTGATCCCGAGCTTGGACCTGCCAGAGCTGATCGACGGGCGTTACCGCGTCGAGACCGTGTTGGGGCACGGGGGTATGGGCGCGGTGCTCAAGGCCGTCGATCAGCTCATGGGCCGCGTCGTCGCGCTCAAGGTGCTCGATCTGCCCGGCGGGGTGAGCGAGCGGGGGCTCCTGCACTTTCAGCAGGAGTTCGCGTCGTTGCGTCGTTTGAGGCACCCCAACGTGCCCGAGGTCTTCGACTACGGCCAGGTCCGCCCGGGGGTGCCGTACTTCTCGATGGAGCTCGTGGACGGCGTCGACCTCACCCAGCTCTTGCCCTTGGCCCCGGCGCGCTACTACGAGATCTTCACCCAGCTCGCCTACGCCTTGGGCTTTGTGCACTCGCGCCGGGTGGTGCACCGCGACATCAAGGCCTCGAACGTGCGGGTGCAGCTCCGCGAAGACGGCCGGGTCGATCGGGTCATCCTCCTCGACTTTGGCCTCGTGAGCCCCTTTGACGCCGGCGGCGGGCGCATCTCGGGCACGCTCTCCCACCTGCCCCCCGAGGCGTTTCACGGCGGGGAGCGCGGCGTGCGCTCCGACCTCTACTCCTTGGGCATCCTGATGTTTCAGGGGCTCACCGGCAGCCTGCCCCGGCAGACCCGCACCCAAGGCGGCGCGCTGACCCGCACGTCGAGCACCTGGCTCGATCTCACGCCGATCAACTCCTACCCCGCGCCGCTCACCCGGCTGATCCGCAGCCTCGTCGCCGCCTCGCCGTCGTTGCGCCCGAGCTCTGCCGACGCCGTCGTGGAGGTGCTCGCGCGTCTCTCCGGCGCCAAGGCCGTCGAGCTCTCTGAAGAACAAAAGCGCAGCTACCTCGCCACGCCCGCGCTGGTGGGCCGCGCCCGTGAGCTTCAGGTCTTGCGCGACGCCGAGGGCCGCGCCCGGGAGGGCCAGTCCGAGGTGGTGCTGCTCACCGCGACGGCGGGCTCTGGCAAGTCCCGCCTCCTCGACGAGCTCGTGCTCGACGCCCAGGTCAGCGGCGCGTCGGTGTTTCGTGGCGCCGCCACGCCCAACGCCCGGGTTCCGTTGGGGCCGGTGCTGGAGGCCCTGGCCCCGGCGTTTCAATCCGCCGCTGCCCGGCAAGATCCCGCGCTCCAAGAGGCCGCGCCGTCCCTCGTGCGGGTCTCGGAGCAGCTCAAGCGCCTCTACCCGAGCATCGAGCCGGCCTCTAGCCTCGACGACAAAGACGCCGAGGTGCTCCGCCGCCTCGACGCGCTGGAGACCTTCCTCCGCAGCCTCTGCCGCGATCAGATGGTGCTCCTGGTCATCGACGACCTGCACTGGGCCGACCGCCACACCATCGAGCTCTTTGAGCGGGTGCTGAGCCGCCGGGGCCCGCGTGAGCCGCTCTTGCTCTTGGGCGGGGCGCGCAGCGATGAGCTGGCCCAGGCGCCGAGCCTCTCCCGCCTGCTCGACGAGCACCCGCAGATCGAGCTGAACCTCGGTCCGTTCGACAAACACGCCGTCCGCGACCTGCTCCAGCGCCAGTTCGCCATCGACAACCCCAGCGAGGAGCTGATCTCGGTGCTCCTCGCCGAGACGGCGGGCAACCCCTACTTCCTCCACGAGCTGCTGCGCTACCTGGTCGAGGACGGCCAAGTCTCTTACCGGCGGGGTCGCTGGGTCTTGCCCGAGCGCCTGGACGATCTGCGCCTGCCGTCGGCCTTGGTGGACCGGGTCTACACCCGCCTGGAGCGCTGCCCGCCCGACGCGAAGGGCCTCGCCGAGCTGCTCGCCGTGGCCGGGCGCCCCTTGGACCGCCTGCTCTTGCTGCGCGCGCTCGCTCCAGACAGGCCCCTCGGCGAGCTGGTTCAGGATCTCCTCGATCAGGACATCGTCTCCCAAGACGACGACCTCGTGGGCCTCCAGCACGCCTTTATGGCGGATCGTATCCGGCAGGGGGTCGGCGCGGAGCGCGCTCGGGCGCTTCATGGGCGTCTCGCTGACGCCATGCGCGCCCTGCGCGACGCCGACGGCGCGGTGTACAGCGGCGCTGAGCTGGGCCGAAACCTCATGCTCGCCGGGCGGGATGACGAGGCCCTGCCGATCTTGATGGAGGCCGGAAAACGCGCCTTCGAGCTGCAAGCCCAAGAAGAGGCCGTGCAGATCCTCACCTGGGTAGACGAGCTGCTCGCGGCCCGGCCCTATGTGCCCAACGGGCCCCGGGATGAGAACGAGCTGCTCCTGCTCAACGTGCTGTTCACCGTGGACCCCGGCGCCTGCGCGGCGCGCGGCCAGGCGATGAGCGCGCGGCTGCTCCAGCTCGGCGTGCTCTCCCGGGTGCCCCAGTGGCGTGGGCGGCTGGGCGCCTTCGGCGTCACCCTCGCGGTGCTCGTCACCGGGGTGATGCTCGCCCGGGCGCACAAGTCGTTCAAGGTCCGCGACATCAAGACGCTCTATGGGCGGCTGGTGCTCGCGGCCGTGCGCCGCATCGTGTCGATGGCCTGGATGGGCCAGTTCGGCCAGGCCCTCGCCGAGTCGGAGTCCTTCGTGGCGCCGCTCGTGCCCAAGGTCGACTCGACGGCGGGGGCGCTCAACGACATCTCGGTCTGCGTGATGTACCCCCTGCAAGGCCGCCCCCGGGCGCTGCAGGCGCGCCTCGACCACGCCCTCGCCGTGCTCACCGGGCCCGCGGGGCGTGAGGTGGGGCCATACGACCGCCACCAGGCGATCTACGGCGCCGTGTTGATCTCCTTGGCGGCCATGGACGCCGCGCGGGGCCTGCCCCGGGCCCTTGACCGCCTACGCGACCCGAACATGACCGGGAGCCGCTACCACACGCTGTTCCTCGACGCCTCGACGCTCCTCGCCATCGCGCTGCACCACGCCCGGCGGGGTGAGCTGTTGGCCTTGGAGCTAGAGA
>JBEAVX010000472.1:0-2815 GCA_041160755.1 Pseudomonadota bacterium | reverse complement strand
ATGTAGGTGGGGCGGCCCAAGCTCTGGGCCAGGTCATGCGCTCGGAGCGCGGCGGGGCTTGGGGGTGCGCCCACGGGGGGCTCCTTCTTCGGATTTGGGCGGTTTATCGACGACGATCGGCGGCGCGAGGCGCTCGATGGCGGCGAGCACGTCTTTGGCGGGCACGACCTCTTTGAACGGGATGATCTGGCCCTTGAAGCCCTCGATCCCGCCCTTCGCGGCGTCGAGGCGGCTCGACACCGCGAGCACCAGCCGCGCGGAGGCCGCGCCCTTGAGCGCCGTGAGCCGCCGCTTGAGCCAGTCTTTGCGCCAGAAGCCGACGATCTCCAGGTGCGCGACCCGCTCGCCTTGGGTGAAGGTGAAGCAGGGGAAGAGCAGCTCTTGACCCGTCAGACGCAGCGGCTCGCCGCCGCGAGAGAGCGTCCAGGGGCTCTCCAGCGCCAGAAAACGCTCCTGAAACCACTCCTCGACCCGGGTGACGTAGGCGCCTTGGTCGCGGGTGTAGGGGCGCAGGCCGGTCTCGGAGCTGAGGTGCAGGGTGTGGCGTATCTTGCGCACGCCCCAGCGGATCTCGGCCTCCAGACGCCAAGGGCAGGTCTGGAGCAGGAGCGTCGGCAGCCACGAGGCCAAGGCCATGCCGTAGCGGGTGCTGTGTTGCAGCAAAGACGTCGGCCCGTCGAGCTGAAACCGCCAGCCACCTTCAGCCGGGGTCACCCGGGCCATGAGGCCATGGAACTTCACCGCGCGGTAGAGCTGCTGCAGGCGCTCGGGGCTCGGGCCCTCCAAGGTCACCGTCAGCTCTTGACAGCGCAAGAGCACAGACTGGACCAAGGACACGTTGTAGCGGTGCAGGAGCCAGGCGCCGTCGGGCACGTCAAAGGCGCGGAGCGTCTGCTCGTCCTTGCGGTCGCCGAACAGCGCGCGGCGAAGCTCCTCTTCGGGGCGCTCATACAACACCGCCAGCTCCGCCCAGACCGCGTTCGCCCGCTCCATCGACGGCGTCGGCCCCACCCGCTCAAAGAGGCGGCGGCGCAGCTCATCGGACGGCACCGTGGGCTCGGCCGTCCACTCGGCGCGGTCCTCCAAGACCTTCGCCAAGCCCCGCACGACCTTCACGTCGATGCCGTCGCCGATGAGATCTTCGACCTCGACCCGCAGCTCGCCCAAGGTGAGGCCCCGGCCCAAGGCGCCGCGAAAGATCTCGACGAGCTCATCGGCTCGCTCGATGTTGGCGGGTTTGGTGACGTCCAAGAACGAGGGCGTCAGCTCCCGCTCCTTGTTGACCCGCACCCGGATCAGCTCAGCGGTAAGCATCGTGCTCGTTCCGTCGCTCGCTGGTGAACTGCTCCGTGGTGTCTAAGGTGACGACCTCGTAGAGCACCGCACGTTTTCCTGGTTTGGGCCGCAAGATTCGACCAAGGCGCTGAACGTGCTCCCGCACTGTCGCCGTGCCCGAGAGCACCACCCCCACCTGGGCCGCCGGGATGTCTACGCCCTCGTTGAGCACCCGGGAGGTCACCACGGCCATGTAGCGCCCGGCCTCAAACCGCTGGAGGATCTCCCGGCGCTCGTCCGCCGCCGTCTCATGCGTGATGCAGGGGATGCCGAACGCGCGGCTGATGCGGTACACCGTGGCGTTGTCATTCGTGAAGATGATGGTTCGCTCGCCCTCGTGCTGGCGCAAGACCTCGTTGAGCTCGTCGATCTTGGCCTGGGCGCCGTGCATCACCCGCCGGGCCTCCCGATGGGCCCGCAGCGCCGCCCGACCGGCCTTGGAGCGCGCGGCGACCTGCAAGAACCTCTGCCAGCCCTGGGGCCCGCGCATGTTGATGCGCTGGGCGGCGACAAAGCCCCGATACGTCTTGCGGGCCTCGTCGTAAGCCGTCTGCTCCTCTGCGGTGAGGCAGACCTCCAGGCGCATCACCTCATACTCAGCGAGCACCTGGCCGGAGAGCTCCTTGATGCCTTTTTGGTAGACCACGGGGCCGACGAGCTCATCGAGGCGCAGGTGCAGGCCGTCGGGGCGCTCCGGCGTGGCGCTGAGCCCCAGGCGCCAGGGCGCGAGGCACAGCTCGGCGACCTGGGCGTAGCTCTCTGAAGGCAGGTGGTGGACCTCATCAAAGACGATGAGCCCGAAGCGGTCGCCGTAGCGGTCCATGTGCAGGTAGGCGCTGTCATACGTCGAGACCGTGAGCGGTCGGATGTCGTGCTGGCCGCCGCCCAACATGCCGACCTCGCCGCCAAAGGCCCGGCTGAGCACGCCATGCCACTGGTTCACGAGGTCAATCGTCGGGGCGACGACGAGGCAAGAACGTTTGGCGTCGGCGAGGCAGAGCTCAGCGACGAAAGACTTGCCCGCGCCCGTGGGCAGCACGACGACGCCGCGCCGACCGGCCTTCCGCCAGGCCTCTACAGCCTCGGCCTGGTAGTCACGCGGAGGGTACTTCGAGGTGTGGACGAGGCCGTCGAGCTTCGTGTAGGCCCGGGCGGCGTCTTGCAGGGGCTCACCCCGGTCGTGAAAGTCGAGGATCAGCTCGTGGTAACGCCGGGCCTCGCCCCGGGGCATGTCGACGCGGTCATCCCAGACGAAGCCCGGCGGCAAGGCGCGGGCGCGCTCAAAGCCCCGGAGGAGGAGCGTGCCGCGATCGTACTGGAGGGTGATCATGCCGGGGGCGCATAACGTGGTGAGGGGGGTCAGGGGAGCTCGTCGAGCAGGGACGCGGCGCTCGTGGGGTAAGTCGCGCAGAAGGCGCTAAACGGGAATTGCGCTCGACCCTCACGATGAAGCGCCCACACCACGAGCTCCGGTCGGTCA
>JBEAVX010000467.1:0-3963 GCA_041160755.1 Pseudomonadota bacterium | reverse complement strand
CCGCAGCCCTCGCCGCGCACATACCCATCGGCGGCGGCGTCGAAGGTCTTGCAGCGGCCATCGGCGGCGAGCATGTTCGCCCGGGCGAAGGCGTTCGTGGCCTGGGGCGAGAGCAGGAGGTTCACGCCGCCGACGATGGCGCAGCGGATCTCCCCGGCGCGCAGCGCCTGGCAGGCGAGGTGCAAGGCCACCAAGGAGGAGGAGCAGGCCGTGTCGACGGCGACAGACGGCCCGCGCAGGTCGAGGAGGTAGCTCAGGCGGTTCGCCGCGATGCTGTGGGCGTTGCCCGTGCCGCTGTAGGCGTCGGCGCGCTCGGGGTCGGCGAGGCTGATCAGCGCGTAGTCGCTCGACGCGATGCCGATGAACACGCCGGTGTCGCTGCCCGCGAGGCGCTCGGGGGAGATGCCCGCGGACTCCAGGGCCTCAAAGGTCACCTCCAGCAAGAGGCGCTGCTGAGGGTCCATGCCCCGGGCCTCGCGGGGGGAGAGGCCGAAGTGCTCGGGGTCAAAGTCTTCGACGCCAGGGATGAACCCGCCGAGGCGGGTGGCCCAGCGGCCGCTCGGCGGGGCGGTGATCGCGTCTTTGCCCTCTTGGAGCGCGCGCCAGAAGCCCTCCGCGTCGGCGGCACCGGGGAGCCGGCAGCCCAGGCCGACGACGGCGATGGGCTCCGCCGAGGCGGTGACCGCATCAGCCTCGGCGCTCGTCTCGGCGCCCGCGCCGTAGTGGGCGGCGAGCTTCAGGATGTTCGGGTGGTCCCAGATCGCGCTCGTCGGCACGGAGACGCCCAAGTACGCCTCAAGCTGGCCCACGAGCTCGACGGCCTGCAAGGAGTCCAGGCCGTGCTGGGTGAAGGGCGCGGTGGGGTCAAGATCCTTCGCCCGAACGCCCACCATCGACGCCACGGCCCGGGTGAGCCAGTCGGCGATCTGCCGAGGGGTCTTCTGCTCGGCCTCAGCCTCGGCCTCGGCCTCTTCAGCCAGGGCGGCCTGGGTCCAGGCCCCGAGCACCTTCGCGCTGCCGTCGAGGTACTCCATCTTCGCCGCGTGGCGCTGAATCTTGCCGCTCGTCGTCTTGGGGATGCTGCGGGACTCCAAGAGCGTCACGGCGTAGGGCTGCACGCCGTGGTTCTCGGCGACGGCGGCGCGCACGACGTTCACGAGCTCGTCCAGCGTGCTCGCCCCACCTTTGCCCAGAAGGCGCGGATCGGCCTCGGCGGCGATGATCAGGCGCTCCTCACCATTCACGTCGAGGGTGAACGCCGCGCTGCACGCCGGGCGCATCGCCGGGTCGCAGCCCTCGACGGTGGCCTCGATGTCTTGGGGGTAATGGTTCGCCCCACGGATGATGATCAGGTCTTTGGCGCGGCCGGTGACGTAGAGCTCGCCGTCTTTGTCCAAGAAGCCGAGGTCGCCCGTGCGCAGCCAGGTGCCCTCACCGCGCCCGGGCAGCCGCGCGCCGAAGGTGTGCTGGGTCTCCGCCTCGCGGCGCCAGTAGCCGATGGCGTCGGACTGCCCACGCAGCCAGATCTCGCCCACCCGCAGCGGCGGCTGCTCGGTGAGGGTCTCTAAGCTCACGACGGCGATCTCTTGGGGGTCTACGGCTTTGCCGCAAGACACGAGGCGCTGGCTGCCCGGCGCGTTCAGCTCGGCGGGCTCGGCCTCGCCCCGGCGCAGGGCGGCCTCATCGACGCTCAAGGTGCCGACCACCTCATCGGTCGTCTTGCTGGAGATGAACAGCGTAGACTCGGCCATGCCGTAGCTCGGCGTGTACGTCGTCGGGGCGAAGCCCGCCGGGCCAAACCGCGCCAGGAACCGCTCGCCGACCTCGGCCCGCACGGGCTCCGCGCCGTTGACCGCCGTGCGCCACGAGCTCAAGTCCAAGGCCGCGAGCTCATCATCCTTGATCTTGCGGGCGACGAGGTCATAGGCGAAGTTCGGGGCGGCGGAGACGGTGCCCCGAAACGCCGAGATCGCCTGCATCCAGCGCACGGGCCGCTGCAAGAAGCTCATCGGCGACATGATCGTCGCCCCGTAGCCGTTGAACACGGGGTTGATGCTCGCCCCGATGAGCCCCATGTCGTGGTATTGCGGCAGCCAGCTCACCATGTGGTCGCCGGGCTGGCCCAGGCCCAACCGTTCGCTGGAGATGCGCACGTTGTACATGAGGTTCTTGTGGGTGAGCATCACGCCCTTGGGCCGCCCCGTGGAGCCCGAGGTGTACTGCAA
The DNA here is from genome assembly GCA_041160755.1 of Pseudomonadota bacterium. Taxonomy (GTDB): domain Bacteria; phylum Myxococcota_A; class UBA796; order UBA796; family CAJQPC01; genus JADKFE01. The sequence goes on along the minus strand of JBEAVX010000467.1, from coordinate 1,738 downwards.
GAACGCGAGGGTCTCTTCAGTGATGTCCGGGCGCGCCCAGCCCTCCCCGGCGGAGGGGTCGAGCTCATCCGTCGAGAGCCACGACAGCTCGGCCAGCTCCGGCGCCTGGGGCATCAACATCTCGGCGAAGCTCGCCACGAACGCCGTCGTGAGCACGAAGCGCGGCTGGGCGTCGGCGACGATGCCCCGCAGGCGCGGCAGGGTGCGGGCGAGGCGGCTGGGGTCGGGCGGGTACGCGGGGACGGCGATGACCCCGGCGAACAGGCAGCCGAAGAAGCCCTCGATGAAGTCGATGCCCGGCGGGTACAAGAGCAGGGCGCGCTCCCCGGCGCAGCCTTGGGCCTGGAGCGTCGTCGCGATGGCCTTCACCCGGGCCAAGAAGCGCCCGTAGTCGATGGTCTGGACGTCACCGTCGACGTCGCCGTCGATCAAGAAGCGGTAGAGCAGAGTCTCGGGGTGCAGCGCACCGCGCGCCTCGACGAGCTCAACCCAGGTCTTGTAGAGTGCAGGCATCGGGATCTCCAGCGTGGTTCGCCCGGCCTCGCCGGGGTCTCAGCGTTTGCGGCCCCGCCGACCGGGGCGCGGTTTGCCCTGGTGGCCCCGCACGAAGTGAAACCACTTCATCGGGGCGCCGTCGCGGGGGTGAAGCTCAAACAGGTCGTTGGCGGTGCGGAGCTGGAGCACCTCGCCCATCTCCATCGAGACGGCCTTGATGTCGTCCAGGGCGAGGCGCCAGGCGTCGTCACCGACAGACACCGCGTCGGCGACGAGCCGCCCGGGCCCTTTGGCCAAGAGCGTCAGGCCCGCGTCGGTGACGCGGTACACGGCCATCTCCCGCTCCTCTAAGGCCACGCCGTCGGTGACGAAGCGGTCGGCGTCTACGGTGGGCAGCTCGCCAAAGTGGGCGATGATGCGGTCATAGGCCGAGGCCACAGTGAGCGCCGGGGCGTCGCCGACGGGGTGCAGGCGCTGCAGCACGTCGATGCGCCAGGCCGCGCCGCAGCCGCCGCAGCGCACGACGTCGCCGTCCTTTGGGTCAACGCCGAGCGCGTCCAGGGCGTAGCAGCTCGGGCAGGCCCAGAGGTAGGTGTTGAGGCCATGCGCGAGCTTCCAGCCCCAGGCGAAGCCCCGCGGCGTGACGGCGCTCGGGTCCATCGTGAGGCGCTGGGCGACCTCTTGCTCGATGCGGGAGGTGGACCAGTCCTCGGGGAAGACGACGGGCTCGCTGTACTCCAGCTCCATCGCGACCAGCCGCGGCGTCTTGGCCCAGCGCGGCTGCATCAAGAAGCCCGTGGTGTTCTTCACGAAGACGACGGGGCCCTGGAGCTTTCGTAAGAGCCAGCCCAGGCCCGGCTGCACCGGCTCCGGTCGGCCGTCCCAGCTCCGGTTGCCCTCGGGGAACAGCCCGACGACGCGGCCGTCGGCGTTCAGCGCCACCATCGTCTCGATGGACTGGGGATCCCGAGAGAACTTCGCCTTGGGGAAGGCGCCGAGGCCCCGCACGAGGCCGCCGATGCGGGCGTTCCGAAAGAGCTGCTCGCTGGCCATGAACTGCACGGGGCGGTTCACGCCGAGGGCCATGACGACCGGGTCCAAGGTCGCCGCGTGGTTGCCCAAGAGCGTCACCGCGCCGTCTTGGGGAAACGGCGCGAGGAAGCGGCTCCGCTGGCGGAGCACGAGCTTGAGCCAGAACCCCAAGAACCGCGCCAAGGCCCACAGCCAGCGGTCCACCGGGGGC
>JBEAVX010000432.1:0-7833 GCA_041160755.1 Pseudomonadota bacterium | reverse complement strand
CCCAAACGAGACCACCCACCCCCGAATCTTGGTCACCCATCCAATCTTCGTGATCGCCCCCTGTGCGATCCCCCACACCATCCTCTGACAAACCCCCTCAAGGGGTGCTATCCTGTGGTCGTCTGCCCCCCTCGCTCAACTCCAGGAAGGAAGCGGAGCTCCTCATGCGCGTGATGCTCATCCGTCCCCCCGCCAAACACACCGTCGAGAGTGAGGTGCCCGCGGCGGTGGAGGCCGAGAACCTGTCGTATCCGCCCTTGGCGATCCTCGCGTTGGCGACGTACTTGAAGGCCCACACCCACCATGAGGTGTGCATCCTCGACGCCCAGCTCGACAACCTCGACTACGAGACGCTGGAGGCCAAGGTCAAGGAGTGGGCGCCGGAGGTGGTGGGCATCACGGTGTTCACCGTGGGCCTCGTGGACTGCCTGCGCGCCGTCGCCACCTCCCGGCGCTGCCCCTCGGTGAAGCACGTCGTGCTCGGCGGGCCCCACATCAACGACTTCCCCAAGGAGTCCGTGGGCTTGGCGGGCGTAGACGCCGTGGTGAAGGGCGAGGGCCAGAAGCCCCTGCAGCTCTTGCTGGAGGCCTGGGAGAAGGGCCTCACCCCGCGCGGCATCCCCGGCGTCGTCGCGCACCCCGACGATCCTGTGCCCACCGAGGACGTCTACTTCTCGAACAACCTCGACGACTACCCGCCGCTCGACTTGGACCTCATCGAGTACAACCGCTACTACGACGTCATGGGCGAGGGCGGCATCTTCACCACGATGGTGACCTCGCGCGGCTGCCCCTACCGCTGCACCTTCTGCAACACGCCGCGCCACCGCTACCGCGTCGCCACGCCGGGCCGCGTCTGCGACGAGATCGAGGGCTTCTTGGCGAAGGGGATCAAGGAGATCTACTTCGTTGACGACACCTTCAACATCACCAACAAGCGCGTGCATGAGCTCTGCGACGAGATCCTGCGCCGGGGCCTCAAGTTCACCTGGACGGTGCGGTTCCGGGTGAAGGGCGTCGATCGCCCGCTCTTGGAGAAGATGAAGGCCGCGGGCTGCCACCGCATCCAGTTCGGCGTCGAGCAGGGCACTGAAGAGGGGCTCTTGCGGCTCAAGAAGGACGTGTCCTCCGCCGAGATCGAGCACGCCTTCGCCTTGTGCCGCGAGGTCGGCGTGCGCACCGTGGCCTACTTCATGATCGGCACGCCCACCGAGCGCAGCCGCCAAGACGTGGTGGACACGATCAACTACTCGATCCGCCTGAACCCCGACTTCGTGATGTACAACATCCTCACGCCCTTCCCCGGCACGACGATCTACGACGAGGGGATGCGCGACGGGGTGCTCGACATCCAGCCTTGGCTCGACTTCATGCGCCAGCCGCACGAGGACTTCAAGGCCCAGGTCTGGGATGAACACTTCACCCGGGACGAGCTGCGGGACATGCTGCACATGGCCTACCGCCGCTTCTACTGGCGCCCGCGCTTCGTCGCCCGAAACCTCGCGCAGATCCGCAACCCACGGGATCTCCTGCGCAAAGCCACGGCGGGCATCCGCCTGCTCACCGCCGACTAACGTCCTCCTAGACCACCGGTCTAGTCGCCCCGCCAAGAAGGCTGTGCGAAAAGACCCACCCTCAGGGCTTGATCCTGGGGCATCTCGCGCTATCCTGGTCCTGATGATCTCCCTCGCACCCCACACGCTCCGCATCCCCGCGCACGCACTGGAGACGGCATGAAGCTCACCCGCTGCCTGATGGTCGGCCTCTACGGCATCGAGAACAGCGGCGTCCGTCACCTCACCTCGATGCTCAAGCAACGAGGGGGGTACCGCGCCGACCTGATGTTCTTCAAAGATTGGCGGCACAACCGCGTGGAGTGGCCGACGGACGACGAGTACGGCTTGCTCGTTGACCTCATCGAGCGTGAGGGCTACCACCTCGTCGGCTTCAGCTTCGGCTCGCCGTACTACCGCGTGGCGATCGAGGTCACCAAACGCATCAAGGAGCGTCTGGGCGACAAGGTGCTCGTGATCTGGGGCGGTCTGCACCCCACGCTCACCCCTGAGCACTGTATTCATCACACCGACATCGTCTGTGTGGGTGAGGGCGAGTACCCGCTCTTGGACCTCGTGGGTCGCCTTGAGGATGGCCGCTCGATCAACGACGTGCCGAACATGTGGATCCGCGAGCCCGACGGCACGATTCACCGGAACCCCGTGAAGGAGCTCGTCACCAGCCTCGACGACCTCACCTTCCGCGAGTTCGGCGGCGACGACAAGTTCTTGATCGACAACAACATGATCACCCGCGGTGACCCGCTCATTCATCACCGCGAGTACCGCATCTTCGCCAGCCGTGGCTGCCCCTACAAGTGCGCCTACTGCTACAACAGCTCTCTGCGCGCGATCTTCCCCGAGGGCAAAGGCAACTACCACCGCCGCCGCAGCGTCGACAACGTCATGGCCGAGCTTCGCCTGGCCCGGCAGAAGATGCCGAACATGGCCTGGGTCAAGTTTGACGACGACACCTTCGTCTTCCCCAAGAAGTGGCTGCAAGAGTTCGCCGAGAAATACAAAGCCGAGTTCGGCGACCTGCCCTGGGACTGCATGATGACCCCGGACGTCGCCCGCATCGAGAACCTGCGCCTGCTCAAAGACGCCGGGCTGCGCGGCGTACAGATGGGCATTGAGGCCGGCTCCGACCGTGAGCAGAAGGAGGTCTACGACCGCACCTCCACCGTCGCCCAGATCCTCGCGTTTGACGAGATGAACCTGGAGCTGGGCCTCGACGTCAAGTACGACGTCATCATCGACAACCCGCTGGCCTACACCTCGGACAAAGACGCGCTCTTCCAGCTCCTCATGGACCTGAAGTCGCCGTACAAGATCTATCTGTACTCGCTCACGCTCTACCCCAAGAGCTCGGTGACCGAGAAGATGTTGGCCGCCGGATACGCCACAGAGTCCGACGTCGAGGGCTTCGCCACGAAGTCGTTCCGGCAGTTCCGCGTGAGCGTGGACTGGCAGCGCAGCAACGAGGACAAGTTCTACCTCGCGCTGTACATGTTGGTGAACAAGCAGTTCATCTCCCGCGACTTCATCTGGAAGATCTACAAGTCCGACTTCTGGCGCAAACACCCCGACCTGCTCCTGGAGTTTGCCCAGGGCGCCAACCTGGTGCGCATGACGGGCATCGCCGCCGAGATGGCCTTCCGCGGCGAGCTCTCGCTGCAGAAGGTGCGCGAGTACGGCAACATCCGGAAGATGATCAACCAGTAGTCGCCGGGGCGCTCGGCCGGTCCATCGACCGGGCGCCGATGGAGTCGACGAGGGCCCGGGCCCGGGCGGCGCCTTGGGTCCAGCCCGCGTCGAGGGCGGCGTCTGCGGCCTGCTCCAAGAGCCGGAGGAGGTCCACCCGCGAGGCCGGGAGCGCCGCCGCGTGGGCGTAGAGGGCGGACAGCTCCTCGTCCCAGCCTGTCCAGCGCCCCAGCCGCGCGTAGGCGTCGAGCAGGTGCAGCCGCACCTCCAGCGCGTGCAGGTGGTCGCCTTGGGCGCTCAGGCGGCGCGCGGCGGGGGTGAGGATCTGGAGGGCGTCATCGGCGCGGCCTTGTTTGAGGGTGAGCAGGCCGAGGTTCACGGCGGCGAGGGTGGCCTCGGCGGCGCCCAGCGCCTCAAAACGGTCGAGGGCCTGGCGGAGCGCGAGCTCGGCCCGGGACAGCTCCCCCCGGTCGAGGGCGCAGACCCCTTGGATGTTGATCATCGACGCGACGTGCCAGCGGGCGCCGAGCGCCTCAAACAGCGCCGCGGCGTCGATGGCGTCTCGCTCCGTGGCGTCGAGCTGCCCTCGTCTGTACGAGGTGCTCAGGCGCTCAAACAAGGTCAGGCCCCGCTCGAAGGCGAGCCCGTGGGTCTGTGTGTGCTCCAGCAGCTCCTCCAAGAGCGGGAGCGCCTCGTCGCTGCGGTTCAGGCGGCCCAAGGCGCAGGCGTAGGTGAATCGCCCAGAGAAGCGGGCCTTGGGGTCGAGGAGGGTGTCGCTCTCGTCCGCCATCCGCGCGGCGAGGGCGAGGGCCTCTTGCAGCGCGCCTTTTCGGGTGAGGCTCACGCAGCTCGCCTTCCAGGTCTCCAGGCGTAAGGTCTGCCAGCGTGGGCCCCCGCCGGAGGTGATCGCCGCGTTGACCTGGGCCTCCAGCGCCGCCAGCTTGGCCGGGGCCTCGGGGTCGCGGGTTCGTTCATGGTAAAACACCCGCATCAGCCCGAGCGCGCCCCAGCGGGGGTCGAGGGGCGGCAGCTCCGTGGCGCGCATACAGGCCTCGGCCTCTTGCATGAGCGCGAAGCTGGCGCCCATCTCGCGCTGGGCGCTCATCTGCTCGGCGGCGCGCAGCAAGGCGTCGATGGCCTCGTTCAGACGCCCGGCGGCGGCGAGGTGGCGCCCAAGCCACTCGACCCGGCGTGGGCTCTCTTGGTTCGCGGCCAGGGCCTCGGCGATGGCGGCGTGGCGGGACTGCGCCGAGTCCTCCGCCCGGATGAGCAGGGCGTCCTTGGCGGCGAAGTGGGCGAAGACGACGCCGCCGGGCACGGCGCGGGCGAGGCGGGCCTCGATGAGCGCGTCGGCCAGGGGTGTGACCTGGGCGCGGGGATCGCCGGTGAGCGCGCGCAGGGCCTGCTGCCAGTCCTCCAGCTCCAGGTGCATCCCCACCGTGGCGCCCAAGGCGACGCCGCGCCGGGCGGGCGCGTCGAGGCTCTCCCAGAGGGTCGAGGCCCGGGCGTCCCAGAGCGAGTCCGGCGGCGCGCTCTGGGCGTCGTCCCGCAGCGCCCAGCCTTGGGGCGACGGCACCAAGGCGTCGGCCTGAAGCCAAGACTCGATGAGCTGGGTCATCAGGCGTGGGCTGCCTTGGCTCTGCCGCGCCGCGAGCTGGGCGGCGCTGGGGTGCAGGGTGAGCAAGGACTGGGCCAAGGCGCCGCTGAGCTCCGGGGGCAGCGGGTCTACGCGCAGCGTCAGGCTGTCGGGCCGCTGCAGCAGGGTCTCCAGCGGGGCCCTCGCCTCGGGGCGCAGGGACAGGGCCTCCTCGGGCACGACGAGCACGAACAAGAGCGGCGCGGTGGCGCTGGGCTCTCGGGACACGAGGTCACACAGGAGCGTGAGCAGGCCGGGATCGTAGGGGGCGTCCTCGACGGTGACCAAGGCCACGCGGTCGCCGCTGAGCGCGGCCAAGGCGGCGCGGGCGGGGCCGCCGGAAGACGCGGTGGGGCCTTGGCCCGAGGGCAAGATCGCCTCGGCGATGGCCTCGCGGGTGGCCTCGGGGAGCTCGGGCAGGCGGCGGCGGATCGTGACGCTGAGCGCCGCCCCGGCGACGTGGGGCAGGCGCAGGGCCCGGCGCAGGGCGGACGGCAGGCCATCCGAAGGAGAGCGCTCGGGCGTCGCGGTGACCGAGATCACCTCAGCGGCGCCGACCTCGTGGGCGCGCTCGGCGAAGGCCCGGGCCACGGCGCTGAGCCCGGCGCCCGCGGGGCCACGCAGGGCGATCACCCGGGTCGAGCGGCGGGCGAACACCTCACGCAGCGCGCCCCAGAGGGGGTCCATCAGGGCGTCACGGCCGATGAGGCGCGGGCGGCGCTGGCCAAACAGGCGCAGGCCGGCGTCGGTGAGGCCCTGGTTGAGCGCGGGCACGCTCGGGCGCTGCCAGCGCTCAGGGGGCGGCGGCACGGCCTGGGGGCCCAAGGCGAGGCCGCCGCCGGGCTCGACGATCCGGGGCACGTCAAACCGCGTCGTGGGCGCGTCGGCCTGGAGCCCGCCGCTCTCTGTGCTGGCGTCGGGGTTGTAGGTGTCGCCGCCGCCGAAGGTGTCGCCCCAGGTGTCGCCGCCGAAGGTGTCATCCCCGAGGAGGTCCAGGGTCTCACGCGCCTCGGGGTCGGTGTCGAGCCACATCTGGGCGGTGATCGGCTCGTCCCGAGGCTCGTCGAGGGTGTCGTGCAGGTCGAGGCCGCCGCTCGCCTCGCCCAGGCGCATGAGCGCCCAGGCCGCGTCCGCCGCGCGGCGCACCCGGCGCCGGGGGTCGGGCACCAGAAGCGCGCTTAGCCACTCCCCGAGGCCCCTCGGCGCGCTCACCAAGGGCGGCAGCCAGGTCCCGGCGCCCCCCTCCGGCGGCGGGGCGCCCTGCACGATCGCCCAGACCATCGCCCCGAGGCCATACAGGTCGGTCCAAGGGCCCTGATCGCTCGGGTCGCCCAGGCGCTGCTCCGGGGCCATGTAGCCCGGGGTGCCTTGGGCCAAGGCCGCGACGCCGTCCAGCGCCCCGATCGGCAAGGAGACCCCGAAGTCCATGAGCTTGAGCCCAGGGCGCTGGTCGTTCATGCTGCACCACAGCACGTTCGACGGTTTTACGTCGCGGTGCAGCATCCCTCGGCCGTGGGCGTGGGCCAAGGCGTCGAGCACACAGAGGATCGCGGCGCGCAGGACCGTCCAGCTCGGCGGGCGGCCCACCCAGCTCTGGAGCGTGCCCCCCGTCGCCAGCTCCAAGACGAGGTAGGGGCTCCCGGCGAGCAGGCGGCCGCCGGAGCGCGCTGAGGCCGCCTCGTCTACGTCGCCATAGTCGAGGAGCAGGCCGATGTGGGGGTGGCTCAAAGAGGCCGTCGCGCGGGCCTCTTGGCGCAGGGCGTGGCGCACCGCCGGGGCCCGGGCCGACTCCGCGGTGAGCACCTTCACCGCGACGGGCAGCCGGCTGGCCTGGTGCTCGCCGCGCCACACCTCGCCCATGCCGCCCGCCGCGAGGGGGTGGAACAAGGTGAAGGGGCCGAGGGTGATCCGCTGGTTGTCGGGGGGCACAGCGCGGGATCATACCCCTTGATCGTCGGGATCGGCGAGGTCCACGCGGTGATCCTTTGATTCCACGCCCGATGCCTCGGCGAAGGTGGCCCCGACGGGCGCTGGGGATTAATCAGCGGGGGTGAGGAGGTTCACGATGTCGCTTCTGCTGTGGTTCCTGGCCGCGTGTGGCTCTACCCCCACCACCATCGGCGGCGACGCCGAGCTGGTCATCTGGGAGGTCTCCCCGTTCAGCGTCGACGCCCCGGGCCTCGACGCCGAAGGCAAGGCCATCGAGGGCGCCAAGGCGCTGCCCGTCTCCAGCTCCGCGCCCGAGATCGTGAAGGTCGGCGCCGACGGCCGCCTGCAGTGTGACCAGAACGGCAGCGCCAAGATCACCCTCGCCTTGGGTGAGCTCAAGCGTGAGCTGGCCGTGCAGTGCTTCTTGGTCAAAGAGATCCGCACCCGGCCCAACCAGATCAAGGCCGTGCTCACCCGCGGCCCCGACGGCAGCCTGCGCGGCCGCTCGCTGAACGCCGTCAAGACCGAGGTCATCGACAACAACGCCAAGGTCATGGAGGGCGTGCCTGTCGCGATCAGCTCTTCAGACGAGGGCGTGGTCAAGCTCGGCGAAGGGGGCCGCATCGAGCTGCACCACCCCGGCCTCGCTGAGCTGCGCTTCGCCGCGGGCAAGACGGTGGCCACGGTGCCGATCGAGATCGGCGAGGAGGTCGCCGCCCGGGCGGACCTCATCGTCACCACCGACGCGCCCCACGGCATCCCCTTGGAGCCCGGCAAGTACCGCGTCACCGCGGGCGCCGATCAGCCCATCTCGATGAGCATCGCCGGGACCGACTGCAAGACCGAGCCCGGCAAAGAGCAACGCCTGGAGTGTGACGTCACCGCGACGGGCGCCTTGCAGATCCAGAACGGCGGCAACCTCATCGGCCGTGGCCCCGACGCCAAGGTGAAGCTCCGTGTGGTGCGCCTGCCCACGGCGCCCGGCCCGATGAAGACGAGCACCCCCGTCTC
>JBEAVX010000431.1:0-12290 GCA_041160755.1 Pseudomonadota bacterium | reverse complement strand
CTTGAGCAGCATCGCCTGGGCGTCCCCCAGAAGCGTGAGCGCGTGCAGGTCTGGCGTCGAGCGCACCGACGCCCGCGCCTCACCGCCCTCCCCCAAGGCCAAGACCACGGCGGGGGCGTTGTGCTGGTCCCGCAGCCGCGCGGCGACGATGCCCGCCACGCCCCGGTGCCAGCCCTGGGACTCACGCCCCCAGACGACCACACAGGGCGGGCTCGTCCGCTGGTCTTGGAGCTGGAGCTGCGCCTCCTTCATCATCCGCTCTTGAATGCGGCGGCGGTCGTCGTTCAGCGCGTCGAGGTCCATCGCCCGGGACTCGGCCAAGGCCACATCCCGCGTCGTGAACAGCTCGATCACCGCCCGCGCCGTCGCCACACGCCCCGCGGCGTTCACCCGCGGCGCCACACGAAACGCGAGGTCCTCGGCACGAAGCTGGCCGACGGTGACCCGCGACGCCTTGAGCAAGGCCGTGAGCCCCGGGCTGTGACCGCCGGCGTTCAGCGCGTCGAGGCCCAAGGCGACGATGGCCCGGTTCTCGGCGCCGCGTAGGCTCACCACGTCGGCGACGGTGCCCAAGGCCGCGAGCTTGAGCAGGCTGCGCAGGAGCGTGTCGCGGCGCGGGTGATCGTCCAACAGCGCCTGGGCGAGCTTGAAGGTGACCCCGCAGGCCGCGAGGTCTTTGTTGGGGTAGCTGCAGCCGCGCTGGGGCGGGCAGATCACCGCCGTGGCGTCGGCGGGCACCTCGTCCCCGGCGGAGAGGTGGTGATCGCAGATGATCACGTCCAGGCCAAGCGCCCGGGCCCGGCTCACCGCGGCGTGGTCGCGAACGCCGATGTCGGCGGTGACGATCAGCGTGGCGCCGTCTCGGGCGGCCTGCTCGGCGGCGGCGACGGAGAAGCCATAGCCCTCGTCCATGCGGTCGGGGATGTGGTAACTCACGAGATCCGGCGCGCTCGGGTCTCGCTGGGCCCTCGCCGCCCGCAGGGCGCTCTGCAAGATGAGCGACGAGGTGGTGCCGTCGACGTCGTAGTCGGTGACCACCCGCACCCGCTCCCCGTCGCGGCTCGCCCGGCGCAGGCGCTCGATGGCGACGTCCATGCCCAAGAGGCCCTGGGGGTCGTACAGCGCGTCGAGCTCGGGGTGCAAGAGCTTGAGCGCCTCGTCCGCCGCGTCTACGCCCCGCAACACGAGGCAGCGCGCCAGGGCCTCGTGTACGCCGAGCTGGCGCGTGAGGCGCTCCACCTGGGCCTCGTCCACGGCGCAGAACGTCCAGCGGGCGCCGGTCAACGAGGCCTGTCGCCCTTGGGTGTCCTCAGCCTCCAAACACGATCCCCATGCCCAGCCCCAAGGCCAGGCCGACGATCATCACGACGGCGAACATCACCAGGGGGTTTCGCCCAGCGGGCAGCGGCTCGATGGCAGTTGGAGACAGCTCGACAGGCTCGGGCGCGGCGGCGGTGTTGCGCCGGGCGCGCGGGTCGGACGGCTTTGGGTCTGAGCCTTTGGACTCGCCGCCCCGCGACGACTCGCCGGGGCGTGGGGTCTCGCCGGTCTTCGTGTTGGCGGGACGGGAGGGGCTGCGCACGACGGGCTCGGCCATCGGCGCGGTCACCGCCGTCTCTTTGACCTTGGGCACGAGGTTCACGGTGTACACGCCGTTGCGGGGGCCGCCCTTGTCTTTGATGAGCAGCACCACGTCTACGCCGCCCTCGGGCGTGATGTAGGCGTCGATCAGCTCCACCGCCGACCAGTTGAGGATGTACGGCGTCAAGAAGCCCAGCTCGACGGGCGCGATGGGCGGCAGCTTGAGGTACTGCGGGGGCAGCGGCCTGCGGGTGCGCGGCGCGGGCGCCGGGGGCGGCTCGTCGAGGCTCAGGCGCCCGCTCGGGCTCGGCTCACGCTCGACGTTCTTGAACAAGAAGGCGTCGACGTCATCGACCTCGACCTCGCCCCGGGCCAAGGCGTCTTTGGCGCGTTGTTCTTCGACCCCACGCACCTTGCTGATCTCGGCGAGCTGCTTGAGGATGACGCTCGCGTCGTCCTCGCGCTCCTCCCGCTCGACGGCGTTGAGCTGCACCGCCGTCTTGTGCCCGGCGAGGTTGTCGCGGATGCGGTCGGCGGCGATCTGGGTGACCGTGCGTAGGGTGCGCTCGACGCCCTCGCCGGTGAGCGCGACGGCCTCGATCATCGGCACGCCGAGGGGGTTGAGATCCGCGCCCATCTCTTTGACCGAGCGCGCGCCGGGCTCGTCCCGCTTGTTGAGCTGGATGACGAAGGGGATCTCCGAGAGCTTGACGCCGTGGGCCTTGAGGTTCTCCTCTAAGTCGGCCAAGGACGCGCGGTTCGCCTCAGCGCGGTCGGGGGCGGAGTCGGCCACGAACACGACGGCGTCCGCGCCTTGGAGCACGGCCTTACGCGTCTCGGTGTAGAACGCCTGCCCCGGCACCGAGAACAGCTTAAAATGCGCGGCGAAGCCCGCGATCTTGCCCAAGGTGATCGGCGCGTAGTCAAAGAACAGCGTGCGCTCGTCCTCGGTGGACAAGGTGCTGAGCTGACCGCGCTGCCCTTCAGGCACACACCCGAACGCGGCCTTCACGTTCGTCGTCTTCCCGGACAGAGCCGGGCCATAAAAGACGACCTTCGCCTCGATCTCACGGCGCGCAAAGTTGATGATCGCCACGGCTTCCTCGCTGCTGCTGCTGTGCTCTGCTCAGGGGGGGCTTCCGGCCCCCATCAGCACGATCCCGAGCTCTGGCGTCTCGGGGTCGTTCGTGGACACGATGAGCCTCTCGTTCACCGAGCCCGCCCCGGTGGGGGCGAACTTCACGGTGATGAGGCCGTTCTGGGCGCCGGGCGCCAAGGTCGAACCGGCGGGGTTCACCAGGAGGCTGAACGCGCCTTGCCCGCCGCTCTGAAAGCCGACGGTCTGAATCTGGAGCGTGTCGGAGCCGGTGTTGGCGAGCAGGATGTCGAGCTCCGCCGAGGCGCCCAAGAGCACCGTGCCGAAGTCGAGGAGCTCCGAGCTCACCTGCAGCCGGGGCACCCCGACCACCTCGGCGCGTAAGGACACCTCCGCCCTCGGCGCGTCGGGATCGTCGCTCAAGATCACGAGCTTTGTGGAGGGATCGGCCAAGGACAGGGGCGTGAGCAGGATCGTCAGCTCAACACCCAGCCCTGACTCTAAGGTGGCGGGCCCGCCGCCGACGACGGACCAATGCGGGCGCGTCGAGTCATCGTCGAGCTGCACGTCGAAGATCGTCAGCGGCCCCGCGCCGCCGTTGAAGTACGACAGGGTGCGCGTGGCGGTGTCGTGGAGCGTCACCTGCCCAAAGTCCAGGGTGGCGCCGGAGACGGTGAGCGCGCCCAGCGCCGCGTCTACGCCGCTGTCTTGATCACCGGACGCGCCTTTGCACCCGTGGAGCACGACGAGGGCGCCGAGGAGGAGCGCGGTGGGGGCGAGGCGCATGACGAACTCCGGGACCGATCGAATCCGCATCATAACAGCAACTCGCCAAGGTGCCTGACCACGCGCCGCGCGCCGTGGCCCCCGACCCTTCCGGTGGGTTAGGCAATGGCGCCCCGTCACGGAGCGAGTGATGCATCCGCTCATCGGCCCCTTCGAGCCCCTCAAGATCGAGCTGTTCTCCCTCCCGGGGTTCGGCCCGCTCACCATCTACAGCTTCGGCGTGCTCGTCGCCTTCGGCTTCTGGGCGGGCGCCGAGGTCGCGCGGCGCCGGGCCTCGGCGCACCAGCTCGATCCCGAGGTCATCAACCGCCTCATCGGCTACCTCGTGCTCGGCACCTTCGTCGGCGGCCACCTCGGCCACGCGCTGATGTACGAGCCCGAGGTCTACCTCAAGAACCCCATCGAGCTGCTCAAGGTCTGGGACGGGCTCTCGTCCTACGGCGGCTTCGTGGCCTGCACGCTGTTGACCTGGTGGTTCTTCCGGGTGCGTGAGCGGGTGCCGTTCTGGCCCTACGCCGACGTGGTCGCCTACGGCCTGCCGCTGGGCTGGATGTTCGGCCGCCTGGGCTGCTTCTCGGTGCATGACCACGCGGGCACGGCGACGGAGTTCTGGCTCGGCGTCTACGGCATGTGCCCCGACAAGCCCGACACCGTCGCCTGCCACGATCTTGGGCTGTATGAGGCGATCTACTCGGCCATCATGTTCGGTATCTTCGTCGTCTTGGGCCGCAAACCCCGCTTCTCGGGCTTCTTCGTCGGCTGGATGGCGGTGCTCTATGGCCCCTTGCGCCTCCTCCTCGACGTGTTCCGCCACCCGGACACCGACGCCCGCTACTTTGGCTTCACCCCCGCGCAGTACCTCTCGGTGCTCGTCACCGCGCTGGGCGTCGCCATCCTGCTCAAGCGTCGCGGCGAGGACGCCCCCGCCGCGCGCTGAGCGCGCAGCTCAGAAGTGAACCCCAACACCCGCGCGGACGATGAGCCCGCGCAGGTGGAGCGCGCCGAGATCGCCGTAGTCGAGCGCCGCGAGGTGGCCGTAGCCGATCTCGACGTGGCCCATGGGCCGCACGGGCAGCTCCTCCAGGCCCAGCCCCACGTCAGCGCCCGCCGCCACGGAGAAGCCCGGGGCGATGGCCCGCGCGCTGATCTGGTTGATGTTGTCGTCGCGGTCGAGATCGTCGTCGAGCTTCAACGTGCCGACCTGCACGAGCCCCTGGCCGCTCACATAGGGCGACACCCACGGGTTCTCCAGGACGTTCCACTTCACGCCGAGCCCGGCGGTGTGGCCCAAGAGCGCGGTGGCGGACTCTGAGGCGGAGTAGCTCTCCTCAGCCTGGACGAGCGGCGCGTCGTAAGAGGCGCCACGGCGCTGCATCGACCACGAGCCGAGGACGGTGAGCGACGGGACGACGGTGTAGCCCGCGCGGAGCCCCCAGCCCGCGAAGAGGTCCCGCTCGTCGATGGTGTTGTAGGCCGGGTCAGCGGCCCCGAGCGCGGCGCGCTCCACGGAGAACTCCGTGGCCTGGGCGGGGTGGAGGAAGGACAAAAGCAGGGCGCAGAGCATGGTCACTCCTCCTCAGCGAGACGGGGGAGCGGCTGCTCTCCCTGCAGGATTCCGGCCGTGGCGAAGCCGCCGACGGAGGTGATCTCGCCCGTGGCCGGGTCGAGGAAGCTCAACAGGCCGAAGGGCGCGTTGTTCACGATGACGAAGTTCGCCTCGCCGAAGCGGTCGAGGCCGATGGCGGGCGCCTCCAGCTCCACGGCGCTCGCCGTGCGGCGGGCGAGGTCGAGCTGCATCAGATCCGTAGAGTCCGCCAAGAGCACGAGCGCCGTGGGCGTCGCGGCCTCCGCGGTGAAGGCCACCGCCAGCGGCTCACTCTCGGCCACGAGCGGCAGGTTCTCGCGGTCCACGAGGTCGATGATCTCGACGCCCCAGTTGGCGTCGTACCAGGCGTCGAGGCCCGAGGAGCCCGAGACCTCGGGCCGGGTGATGGCCAGGGCCAAGGTCTGGTCGGGAGAGAGCACCATCGCGCTCGGCGGGTTCTCCAAGCGCAGCTCGTCGTAGTCCGCCTCGGCGAGATTCAGGACGTAGGCGTCTTTTCGGCCCGCCGTGGAGTACAAGAGCCCCTCTCCGGCGAGGGACTCGATCTGGTTCATCGGCTCGTCCAGCAGCACGGTCTCGATCTCGAACAGGTCGTGCTCCAAGATGTCAACGGCGGCCAGGTTCTGGTACACGAAGATGGAGCGGTCGGCGACGGGGTCCACGACCATCGCCGTCGGGGCCGAGCTCAAGGGCACGATGTTGATGCTCTCTTGTTCGAGATCAAGCACATAGAGGCTGTCGTCGCCGGTGACGGTGACGAGCGCGTAGGTGCCGTCGGGGGTCAACGCGACGTCTTGGGGCCGCACCTGCACGTCTACGTCGAGGCTCAGCGGGAAACGCACCTCGATGTCGTAGTCGCCCGAGGTCAGCTCGATGACGAGCACCTCCCCGCGACTGAGCACGACGGCCTTGGAGTCATCGGCGTTGAACAAGATGCGGTCGGCGGCGAAGCCCACGGCGACGGGGGTGATGGCGCCCGACTCCAGGTCCATGAACAAGACCTGGGTGAGATCGCTCACGCCGGTCACCTCGATGTCGGCGCCGGAGTCGTAGTTGAGGTGCAGCGCGGCCTGGGCGCCGTCGTTGGTGAACGACACGGCGTTGAAGTGCGCGGCGATCTCGGCGCTGCTGATCACCGCCCCGTTCCGCACCAGGGCGACCTCGTGCACCACCTCAATCTCACCGTCGAGGTCTTCACAGTCCTCGACGGTCTGAATCTTGGGGTCGGTCTCGGTGCAGGTCGGGTAGCTGCCAAAGACGATGACGCCCTCGCGGTCCGGGGCCGCGACGAGGCGGCTGGGCGTGAGGCCGTTGAGGTCCACGAGGCTCCAGCCCTCGGTGGGGTGAACCCGGGCCAGCTCGCCCGACTGGGGCAGCAAGACGTAGACCGCGTCATTGAGCGCGACGACGTCGGGATCCCACAGGGGCAGGTCTACGCCGGAGTAGCTCTGGTCAGGGAGGTTCTCAAAGCCACAGGCGCCGAGCGCGAGGAGCAGGGTCAAAGAGGGGGTCCGCATGAGGGTCTCCACGGGTCAGTGCTCGATGCCAGAGTTGAGCTCGAAGCCGGTGATGGTCTCCAGAAGCTCGGCGTCGGGGTCATAAAACGACAAGCGCCCGAGCTCGTGATCCTGGTTGACGTAGGCGTAGGACGTGCCGGTGAGCACCCCGACGTGGGCGGGGTTGGAGCGCAGCTTGATCTCGGTGAGCCCGAGGTTGTCGTAGTCGAGCACCTCCAAGAAGGGCTTCGACTCCATCACGAAGAAGCCCCAGCGGCCGTCCAAGGAGTCGGCGTAGGCCGTCGGCTCGGCGGAGAGCAGGATGGCGTTTCTGCGGAAGTCCGAGAGCGAGATCATGCTCATCGCCCACTCGCCGTAAAACTCGCTCGTCTTGTCGGCGTCCGAGGCGTCCTCCTTGGTGTGGAAGACGACCAGGGCCCCGCCGTCGGGCGTCACGTTCACCGACTGAATCGGCTTGATGAGCGGCCGCACGGTGAGCTCACCCGAGGCCAGATCCCAGGTGGTGTAGTGGTCTACCAAAGCCGCCGTGGTGTAGAGCATGGCCTTGGAGTTGTCGGGGGAGAACTGCACCGAGCCGATGAACTCGTCGCTCGGCAGGGCGATCACCTCGGGGTCGCCGTAGGGGTTCTCGACGTCAAAGACGTAGAGCTCGTTGGAGCCGCGGCTCACGACGACGGCCCGGGCGCCGTCGGGGCTCAGGTCGAGGTCCGTCGGGTTCTGGCCCGCGGGCAGGCGGTCCACGGTGAGGGTGTCGAGATCGATGAGCGCGATGCTGTCCTCGCCGAACTGCCGCAAGAAGGCGTAGGCGCCATCGGGGCTCACCTCGATCTCCTCCGCCGGGGGCGGGTCCAGGAGATCCTCGGCGATCTCGACCACCTGCACCTCCGGGTCCTCGCCGTCGAGGTCGATGACGCTGAGGTACTCGTCGCTGACGACCAAGGCGCGGCCGGAGTCCTCGGTGAACTTCACCTGGCGGGGCTTAAAGCCGACGACCTCGGTGTAGTGCTCGCCGGTGACGGTGTTCACGATGGAGAGCTCGTTGAACGACTGGGCGCCGCCGCTGGAGCCGTCACCCTCCTCGTCGGCGTCGCGGTACACGACCGCCCAGACGCCGTCGTCGGAGAGCACCATGGCGTTGAGGTACGGCAGCACGTCGACGGTCGTGGCGGCCAAGGTCTCGGCGTCGAGCACGGTGACGTCGTCGCTGCCCTCGTTGAAGACGATGGCGCGCTGGTTGTCCGCCGTGGTGCGAACCACCTTGGGCCGCGAGCCCACCTCGACGGTCAACACCTGCAGCGAGGGCACCGCCACCCGGGAGACCGTGTCCCGGGCGCTGTTCACCACGAAGATGTACTGGTTCGTGGTCGCGGGGAGGAGCTTGATGAAGTCGTCTTCCCGCTCGGGATCCCCATCGGCGTCGTCGTCATCGGGGGACTCACCGGCGGCGCCCGTGTCGTCGTAGGAGCCGGTGTCCGCCTCGTCGTAAGCGCCGTCGGCTTTTTCGAGGCTGTAGTCAGCGCAGGCGGTCAAGGCCAACGGGAGCCCGAAGGTCAAGAGAAGGATTCGTCGCATAGGCACCTCACGCGGGGGATGCCTTCATCATAAGCAAGGCCCGTGCCACGCGCTCAGACTTCTCATTCTGAGCGTTCGAGCGGTGATCCCTGACAGCGCGACGCGCAGATCACGACATCGATGTCGCAGGGTGCTGGCGTGACAGCTCAGCCCGCGTCGCGCGCCAAAAAACGCGTGAGCATGAAAAGCCCAGAGATGGTCTTGGCGTCGGTGAGCTCGCCCAGGTCGATGAGCTCCAAGGCCCGGGCGACGGTGAGGCGCACGGGGCTCAGGTGCTCGTCAGGCTCGGGCGCCGCGCCGATCTCCCTGAGCCCCCGGGCGAGGAAGATCCAGATGCGCTCATCAGTGAAGCCCGGCGTCGTGTGAATCATGCCCAGGCGCACAAGCTCCTCACAGCCGAGCCCGACCTCCTCCCGAAGCTCACGGCGGGCGCAGAGCTCGGGCACCTCGCCGTTGTCGAGCACCCCCGCGGGCAGCTCAAAGTGCATCCCTCCCCCGGCGTGACGGAACTGGTGCACCAGGGTGATGGTGCCGTCGTCGTGAAGGGGCACCACCGCCGCGGCGCCGGGGTGACGAATCACCTCCAGCTCGACGCGGTGGCCGCTGGGCAGCTCGACGGACTCTAGGCCAAGATCGACGATCCGACCCTTGTAGATGGGCAGTCTCTGCATGAGCGCTACTTAAGCTCCGGGAACTCCACGAGGCCCGTCAGCTTAACGCCGCTGGACTCATAGGCGTAGGAGATCGTGTAGCCGTCAAAGGTGCCGCCCGAGGCCAACAGCCCGCCCGAGCGGAAGTCGCTGCCCATGAAGTACACGTCCGCCGTGCTCCCGCTCAAGACGAGGCCCCGGTAGGTGCTCGTGGCCACGCTCAGCCCGCAGGCGCTCGACGGGCTCACCGTCACCTCGTACCACAGCTTGCAGTCCTCGCAGTAGTAGCTGAGGTAGTCGTAGTAGTCCCAGTCGGACTCGATCAGCGTGCCCTTCTCGGTGAGCGTGGCCTCGCAGCCGTCGTAGGTCAGCTCGCGGGAGCCGATCCAGACCGAGTAGTCGGGCTCGCCGCGCTCGGGCTCGGTGTCCTCAGGCGGGCTCGTGTCCTCGGGGGGCGAGGTGTCCTCGGGCGGGTCGGTGTCGTCCGCGCTGTCGCCGCTCACGTCGCTGTCATCGGCGCCGCTGTCGTCGCCGCCGACGTCGGTGTCGGAGACGGGCGGGCGGCCGTCCTTGGGGCCGCCGAGCTCGATCGAGCCGGTCTGGGTGCAGGCGAAGAGCAGGCTGAGCGTCAGGATCATCATCATCTCCGAGCGGTGATCAGGGGTCTGCTCTTATGCCAGAGAACTACGCGGGGTCGCGGTCAAAGGAACGTCAGCGACGCGGGCGCAAACCAAGGAAAGAAGAAAGCCGCCCGAGTTGACTCGGACGGCTTCTTGATGGTGCGGGAGGAGGGAGTCGAACCCACACAGCCTTTCGGCCACTAGGTCCTGAGCCTAGCGCGTCTGCCATTCCGCCACTCCCGCAGCGGCCCCACCTCCTTAGCTGGTCGCCCCTGCCCTGTCAATGGGCGGGATCGGCGGCCTGGGTTATGCCGCGAGGGCTCTCGCTGCGGGTGGCCCCCTGACGCATGTCGTGTCGGACTCGGGTCTGAGAACACACCGCGGAACCTGATCCGGGTAAAACCGGCGGAGGAAAGCGAGCATGGCGACGACAAGCGACACGTTTGACATCGGCGGGCGAAACCACCACAAGCTCCATGTGGGTGAGCTGGAGGTGCCCTTCCGAGAGATCCGCTGCTCCAACGGCGAGGCCCTGCGCCTCTATGACAGCTCCGGGCCCCAAGGCACGCGCTGGGAGGACGGCCTGCCCAAACGCCGGGCGGCCTGGGTGGCCCCGAGAGAGGCCCGGGGAGACCAGAACTTCTCCCAGATGCACTACGCCCGCCAAGGGCTGATCACTGAAGAGATGCGCTTCGTGGCGGTGCGCGAGGGCTGCACGCCGGAGAAGGTGCGGGCGGAGCTGGCCGCAGGACGCGCCATCATCCCCGCGAACCGCAGGCACTTAGAGCTGGAGCCGATGATCATCGGCCGCCGGTTTAAGGTGAAGGTGAACGCGAACTTGGGCTCCAGCGCCGTCACCTCGTCCCCCGATGAGGAGGTCGAGAAGCTGCGCTGGTCTCTGCGCTGGGGCGCGGACACGGTGATGGACCTCTCCACGGGCCCCAACCTGTACAAGACCCGGGAGCTCATCCTGCGCAACAGCCCCGTGCCCATCGGCACGGTGCCGATCTACGAGTGCTTAGAGCGCGTCAAAGGCCGGGTGGAGAAGCTCGACATCGAGGTGTTCTTGGACACCCTCGCCGAGCAGGCCGAGCAAGGTGTGGACTACTTCACCATCCACGCCGGGGTGCGGCTGGCCCATGTGCCCCTCACCGCCCGGCGCATCACGGGCATCGTGAGCCGGGGCGGCTCGATCATGGCGCGCTGGTGCCTGCACCACCACAAAGAGAGCTTCCTCTATGAGCACTTCGACCGGATCGTCGCGTTGATGAAGCGCTACGACGTGTCGTTCTCTCTGGGCGACGGCCTGCGGCCCGGGTGTTTGGCCGACGCCAACGACGACGCGCAGTTCGCCGAGCTGAGCACCTTGGGTGAGCTGACCGAGGTGGCCTGGCGGGACGACGTGCAGGTGATGATCGAGGGCCCGGGCCATGTGCCCTTCGATCTCATCCAAGAGAACATGGACCGCCAGCTCAAAGAGTGCTTCGAGGCGCCGTTCTACACGCTCGGGCCCTTGGTGGTGGACATCTCGCCGGGCTACGACCACTTCTCCTCCGGCATCGGCGCGGCGGCGATCGGGTCCATGGGCTGCGCGATGTTGTGCTACGTCACGCCCAAAGAGCACCTCGGGCTGCCCGAGCGGGAGGACGTCAAGCAGGGCCTCATCGCCTACCGCATCGCCGCCCACGCCGCGGACGTGGCGAAGCGGCACCCCGGCGCCCGGGACTGGGACGACGCCTTGAGCCGGGCCCGGTTTGAGTTCCGCTGGGAGGACCAGTTTGAGCTGGCCATCGACCCCCAGACCGCCCGGGCCTACCACGACGCCACCCTGCCCGCCCCGGCGGCGAAGACGGCGCACTTCTGCTCGATGTGTGGCCCGCGCTTCTGCTCGATGCAGATCACCCAGGAGATCCGCGCCGAGGCCCTGAAGATGGGCGAAGACGCCGAGGCCGCACGCCAGCGGGGCCTCGCCGAGATGAGCGAGCGCTTCGTCGCTGAAGGGAGCCAGCTCTACCTGCCCGAGCCGAGCTGAGCCTGAGCGAAGGGGATCGGCGGCTGGGTCCGAGCGGATCCCGCCGCCGATTTTTTTGGGGCGCGCCGATGAGCGGGGACACGAGCCGCCGTCTACACCGCTGAACCCCAATCGCCCTTGGAGGCGACCGTGTCCCAGCCGCAGAACCTCGCTCACCCCCGCAAGATCTTCATCAACCTGCCCGTCCGCGACCTGGAGGCCTCCAAAGAGTTCTTCGGGAAGCTCGGGTTCTTCTTCAACCCCATGTTCACCGACCAGAACGCGGCCTGCCTGATCCTCAACGACGAGGCCTTCGTGATGCTGCTCGTCGAGAGTCGCTTTAAGGACTTCACCAGCAAGGCGATCTGCGACACCCGCACCCACGTCGAGGGCCTGTTCGCCATCACCTGCGACAGCCGGGCCGAGGTGGACGCCCTCTACGCCGCCGCCATCGACGCCGGGGCGACGGGCGACGGCGCGCTCATCGACTACGGCTTCATGGTGCAACGCAACATCTTCGACCTCGACGGGCACCACTGGGAGCTGTTCTACATGGACATCTCGGCCTTTCCAGGGCAAGGCGACGCACCCGCCTGAACGATTCTTCGTAACCTTTTGATCTTCAAGAACAATCACCATCGGGCCAGGGCGTCTTGTCGCGCCTTGGCTCGTGTCGTCTCCCCCTCGCCGACCGAGGGGGCGGGTTAATGTGCGACGATGCCATCTCGCCAAGCCTCCTCGTCAACGCCGATGCCCCCCGCCGCCCTGCCCGCCGAGCTGGAGCGGGCGTTTAAGCAGCACCGCGCCGAGCTGACCGCCTGCTGTTACCGCATGTTGGGGGCCTTGGCCGAGGC